>NZ_CABSQF010000016.1:0-106009 GCF_902479695.1 uncultured Phyllobacterium sp.
AGGAAGGCATCGGAGACGGCAACCGCCTGGTCCAGCAGGCCGCCCGGATTGAGGCGAAGATCGAGCACGAAGCCCTTGAGCTTGTCGGCGGGAACCTTGCTCTGGATGTCCTTGATCGCCTTCTGCAGGTCTTCAAAGGTCTGTTCGGTGAAGGAAATCACCCTGACATAGCCGACATCGTTCTCGACGCGGTACTTGACGGCCTTCACCTTGACCACGTCGCGCACGATGGTCAGCTTGATCGGCTTGTCGGCGCCCTGACGGATCAATGTCAGCTCGATGGGGGTGTTGACATCGCCGCGCATCTTGTCGACCGCATCGTTCAGCGACAGGCCGCGGACATCGGTTCCGTCGATCTGCGAGATATAATCGCCGGCAAGAACACCGGCCTTGGAGGCAGGGGTGTCTTCGATGGGGGCAATGACTTTCACAAGCTCATTTTCCATCGTGACTTCAATGCCAAGGCCACCAAACTCGCCCTTGGTCTGCACACGCATATCCTGGGCCTGGTCGGCGTTCATGTAGGACGAATGGGGGTCAAGCGACGTCAGCATGCCATTGATGGCGCTTTCGATCAGCTTCTTGTCATCCGGCGGCGTCACATACTGGTTGCGCACCCGCTCAAAAATATCGCCGAAAATCGACAACTGCTTGTATGTGTCAGTGCCCGCAGCTTCTGCAACGGTTGTGGGCAGTGCACCCTGCACAACCACCATTGCCGTTGCACCCAACAGGGCTCCGGCCATGAGAAGCGTTAACCTACGTATCATTTGTGGTCCTTCCAGCGAGCCTATCCGCCCACCAGGGAGCGGGATTAACAGGTTTTGTATCTTTTCGGAACTCAATGTAAAGCATTGGCGCTCCATTTCCCAACGGAACGGTGCCGGTACTCGCAACAAGTTGCTCGTTCATCACACCAACCGGCTCTCCCGCCAAAACAAACTGATTCTGCGAAACATTGATTCTCTTCATTCCTGCCAACACGACATGATAGCCATTGCCGGCATCCAGGATCAAGAGTTGGCCATAGGAACGAAAGGCGCCAGCATACAGCACCACGGCGTCCGTGGGCGCGGTAATTGTTGCGCCTGCCGGGGTTTCCAGCGTGTCGCCCTGAACGACACCGCCCAATCCGTCCTCGTCGCCAAAATGCCGAACCAGTTTTCCGGCACCCGGCATGGGAAGATGTCCCTTCAGCGAGGCAAAATTCACCTTGGCTGACAGGCGTTCCTGGTTGGAGGCGAAATTGTCGGCCCGCTCCTTGCTGGCTGCAAGCTTCTGTTCTTCCTGCTGGTTCGCCGCGCTGGCTGCCTTGCGCGCCTCTTCCATGTCCTGTTCCATCGAGGCGATCAATTCGCGCAGGGATGTCGCCCGCCGGGCCAGTTCTTCCGCCCGCTGCTGTTCGGCCTTGCGCGTTTCCTCGGATGTTGTCTGCAGTTTCTGCTTTTCGGTCAAAAGCAGATCGAGGCGCTTCTTTTCCTCCGCCTGTCCTGACAGGGAAGCGGTCAGACGGGTCTGCTCATCGGAAATCGATGTCCTGATCCGCGAGAGCTCCTTGAGATCGGCAATCAGCACTTCCGTCTGTTCGCGCATTTCCGGAACGACAGCGCCCAGCAAGACGGCGCTGCGGACCGACGCAAGGGCATCGTCAGGGCGAACGAGGATGGCGGGGGGCGGATTGAGCCCCATGCGCTGCAAGGCGGCAAGGACCTCAGCGAGCGCCGCGCGCCGGCCCTTGAGAGAGAGCTTTATTCCGTCTTCCCGTTCATGCAGATCGGTCAGCTTGTCGCCGATAGCGGCTATATCTTCAGTCAGTTTTTTCTCGGTCTTGGCCGACTGGATCAACGCGGCCGTCAGGGTGGTCTGATCCTTCTTCAGATCGGCAATTTCCTTGTCGAGGGAAGCCAGGCGATCAGCAGACAAACTGATTTGGCCGGTGAGTTCGTCCAGTTGTTTGACGGTTTCAGCGCGCTTTGCGTCGACCTGTTCCTGCGCGTGCACCGGCGAAACGCAGGCAAACAGCAGGACAAGGAGGCCAGCACCCATGCGGGAACTCTTCCTTGAACCAATGATTGCATCTGTAACCCGAAAATGCATATGCGGACCGAAATGAATTAAGATTAGAGCCCGACAATAGGAAGACTTCGATTAATGAACTATTAACCATAGAGCATCCACGCGGGATATTAACGTGATGCTAGCATTTTAGTGCCGATCGGGATGGCGGAATTACGACGTCAGCTTCACTCTTGCGTGAAACCGCGGCGGGATCAGCCGGTATAAGGGGAAGCGGTTTCCGTTCGAAGCGAACATTTGTTTTGCTTTCTCCTTTTGAATGCTATGGGAACGGGCAGAGAACGTATCGAACATCCTGACGCATTGCGCCGATGCAATGATCTTTCGAAGCTGACCGGCATGACCGGATTTTGATCGTAGTGCGGAAGGTTCACCTTGGTTTCTGGATTTTTCAAATGACCGATCTGTCAGTCGTAATTCCTGCGTATAATGAATCCGGAAACATCGGCGCCCTTGTCACCGAGATCAATCAGGCTCTTTCGGGTGTGGTCAGCTATGAGATCTTGATCATCGATGACGGCTCGAATGACGGCTCGGCGGAGGAAGCGTTGAATGCGGGTCGCCACGTTCGCGTGCTGCGCCATAAAAACCGCACGGGCAAATCCAGGGCTCTTGTCAGCGGTTTTCAGGCCGCAAAGGGACAATGGATCGCGACGCTGGACGGTGACGGGCAGAACAATCCGCTGGATCTGGCGCGCCTCTGGCCGCGTATTGCGCAATCCCAGCCTGCGCTGTTTGCCGGGGTCAGAAAACGCCGCAATGACGGGGTCGTGAAGTTGCTGACATCGAAATCCGCCAATTTCATCCGCAAGCGCCTTCTCAGGGACAATTGCCGGGATGCGGGGTGCGGATTCAAAGTCCTGCCGGCGTCCGTGGCAAGAGGGCTGCCCTACTTCGACAACATGCACCGTTTTCTTCCCGCCCTCTCGATCCGGGCCGGGCTGACTGTCGTCGAAGTTGATGTGGAGGATCGTCCCCGGCTGGCCGGTGTCTCCAAATACGGGTTTTTCGATCGCGCTGCGGTTGCGTTTCTCGACACTGTGGGTGTCTTCTGGCTTATCCGCCGATACTCTGATCCGGCAGGGGTAAGTGAGATGAATAACGCTGAAAGCTGAACGTCCTGATCTGGCCGTTGAAGTTTCTCAATGGGCTGTCAACGCGGGTCATGGGGCCGGTCGCGGCCGCATCGGCGGGCAGGAGTTCGAGCGTTTCTTTATCCGGTGCATCGCCGCCCTCCCAGACAAGGACGATATCGTCGGCCTTGCCGCTTGCCGGCGGCCAATGGAGCTGCACGGCGATGTTGGCAGCGTCATCCTGCCGCTTCGCTGCTATCCGTGCTGGGGTTGAATTTTGCTCGTGAATGGCATTGGCAACCGCATCGAATGGTATCGATAGGCGATCGTCACCGAACAGCAGCACAATGGCGAAGGCAACGGGCGCCAATGCGTAGAAGCCGCCGGATATGATCAGCAGGTTTCGCGCGCCATGCTTTTGCGGAAAGTACAGCGCCAGCAAAATGGCAGTCGGTGCCAGAATGGGTGCCATATAGCGCTCTGCGACGGAATGGTAGTCGGCAAAAAAGACGATCAAGCCAAAGGCCGTCAAACCGAGTACGACGGTACGGAACAGGACTTTCCTGACGTCAGTGTCTCCGTCCGGAGCGGGTTTTGGATCGTCCTGCCAGCGGCCGACCAAAAAGATCACAAGAGCCGGGCCTGACCAGAGAAAGGTCGAGATGAAGAGACTGAGAAGCCCGTCCACCCCAAACCCAGGAAGATCAAAAGGCTGGAGCATCGGGATCAGGTGGTTGAGCTTGACCATTCGGCCGGCTGTCGCAGCCAGGGGTGCATTCAAGGAGGCCAAGGCCACAGGGCTCATGGCAAGCAGGAAAATGCCAAGGGATATCAATGCAGGTCTGCAGAAAATCTGACGGCGAATGGTCCTGTTGAGCGCGCAGGCGATCAGAAAGCTGAACAGGAACATGAAGAAGTTATACTTTGCCAGCCCGCCAATGGCGGCCCATAGACCAAGCCAGACATAGGCGCGGTATCCTCGTCCCGATCGGATCAGAGCCAGAGCATGGATCGTGCCGATGGATGCGACGATCACCAGAAGCGTATGCGCCGTTGTCTGGATCGACATCCAGACAATCTGCGGCAGAAGGGCGGATGCCGCCAGGGCCAATACCCCGGCACGGTCGCCGCCCAAGCGGCGTGCGGTATCGAATGAAAGCCAGTGATAGAGGCCAAGCAGGCAAAGACGAACCAGAACCGTCGCAACAACCCAGTTCCAACCGGTAAGATCGAGGGCCAGCCGCACCAGCCAATTGTAAAGCGGCGGGTGCGAATTGCCGTAAATCCAGGAAAAATCAACCGATCCGACAAACTGGGCTTCATCGATGTCGAGGAATGGCGACAGTGCCAGCCTGATCGCGATAAGGCCCGCTGTGTAGCATAGTATTGCAAGGGGGATTCGCCGGGCGAGGCAGGTCCAGTTGATCATCGGGCCGTCCAGTTTCAACGCTGCATGGAATCGAGAGGTGAATGCAGCCTGACCGTCAATTTCACATGTGTCGTATCCCACTACAACCAAGTGCCGGTCGCTGCAATGCTACAAATTTCCAATGAGAAACCGCGCCAATAAACAAAGGCCACCGGCTTGATGCCGGCGGCCTTTCACGCATTCAAATTCCTGTGACTATGCCTTGCGAAGCAGACCGGCGATCAAGGAGACGAGCAGCAACGCCAGGAACACAAAGAAAACAATCTTGGCTATCCCGACAGAAGCCCCGGCTATTCCGCCAAAGCCAAGTGCACCGGCCACGAGGGCAATAATAAGAAACACAACCGCATAATATAGCATTATCAACTCCCTATCCTGTTGCATGCACAACGATCTCGGGGGTGCCTTTGTTCCATGCGGCAGCAGGTGCGAATGCTTTGCCGGCTCCTATGCCTTTGCCTTGCTGCTTTCCTTGAAGAACAGCGCCTGTGTAATCAGGGCTTTGACCATGTCAGGGTTGAAGGGCTTGGTGACAAGGAAGGTCGGTTCCGGCCGCTCGCCGGTCAGGAGCCGCTCAGGAAACGCTGTGATGAAGATCACGGGAACCGCGTCCTGGCTCAGGATGTTGTTGACCGCATCGATGCCTGAACTGCCGTCGGCGAGCTGAATGTCGGCAAGAATCATGCTCGGATGTGTTTCCGCATAGAGTTTCACGGCCTCGTCGCGGGTACGGGCGATACCGACAACCCGATGACCCAGACTTTCCACCATATGTTCGATGTCCATGGCGATCAGCGGTTCGTCCTCGATGATCATGATATCGGTGGCGATCTGCTTGGAGATGCCGACGGAAGCCTCGTCGAGGAGAGCATAAAGCTCCTGCTCGTCTATATCGAGAATATCGAGGGTTTCAGCCTGGCTGAAGCCTTCAAGGCTGATGAGAAGGAAAGCCTGACGCGCGCGGGGGGCGATGGCCGTCAGGTTAGCCGCTGCGTGCTTTTCCCAGCCGAATTCCGATTGCAATTCGAGCGGGCGGACATTGACGGAATTGAAGTGCTTGATCAGCAGCTTGTAGAGGCTGACCCGGTCAGAGGTGGCTTCAGGAAAAAGGGAGACATCGCTGATAAGGATTTCGAGCGTCGCCGCTACATAAGCATCGCCTGATGATTGCGACCCGGTAATGGCGCGGGCGAAGCGGCGAAGATAGGGCAGATGTGGAGCGATCCGAGTGGACAATGACATTATGGTGATTTCCCGTTCCCGTTTGGGCATTGAAGACTAGTACGAACCAAAACACATTGGCGAAAAAAAAGTTCCCTGGCATGGAACTTTTCCTTCTCCAGGGGATTATCGACATTAATGTGCCTGCCAAAAGCTTTTGCGACGAACGACCAGCAAAGATAGTAGAATGAACGCCAACAAAAGTATCTCAGACGGCTCCGAAAAGGGTCGTGTCCGCCGCCGCGACGTCAGAAACGCGGAATCAGAAATTGGTTTGAAGCTGCGTGCGCTTTATGCCTCCGTACAGGAGGAGGAAATACCGGCACGTTTCCTCGACCTTCTGGAAAAGCTCGACGAAGCTGAACGTAACCATGCTCAGTCGTCAAAATAACAGGCGGTCGAATGGTACATGAATCCCCTGATTTCAAGAGAAATCTGATTGCGTCCCTGCCGAAGCTGCGCGCATTCGCAGTATCGCTGATCGGCAATCCCGACCGCGCGGATGATCTTGTCCAGGACACGATCATGAAAGCGTGGGCCAAGCAGGATTCGTTCGAGCCCGGCACCAACATAAAGGCCTGGCTGTTTACGATCCTGCGCAATGAATTTTATAGCCAGATGCGCAAGCGCGGGCGCGAAGTGCAGGACTCGGATGGCATTTTCACCGAACAGCTTTCGGTGCATCCCTCGCAATACGGCGCGCTTGATCTGCAGGATTTCCGCAAGGCTCTGGAAAAGCTGCCCGACGATCAACGCGAGGCAATCATTCTTGTCGGTGCGTCCGGCTTTTCCTATGAAGAGGCGGCGGATATCTGTGCATGCGCCGTTGGCACAATCAAGAGCCGCGTCAGCCGTGCAAGAACACGGTTGCAGGAACTTCTCGATGTCCAGGGAGAGGTTGATTACGGCCCAGACTCCATTTCCACGCAGGTAACATCAAACAAGTTCGCCTGACGCGCCGCCTTCTTTTGCCGGCAGTGTTCTCGGAGCCATTCTGGCAAAAGCGGTGGTGACGGCTTGCAGGATCTGGGTCTTGCCATAGGGCTTCAAAACCACGGGAACATCGGCAAAACCGGCAATGCCGCTCCTTTGCTGATCATAGGCGGTGGCAAAGACGACGGGAACGCCCCGTTGCAGCATGAGGCTTGCGGCGTCCAGAGAGGAGGTGCCGCGTGCCTTGACTTCGAGAATGGCGATGTCGCATGGCGGCTGGCTCTCAATCCAGAATAGAAGCTCTGCAACGGTCGAGACGACATGAACGGATTTTGCGCCACATTCCTCCGCAATGCGCTCCAACTCGAGTGCGATCAGATATTCGTCCTCCAGAACCAGAAGTCGCTTGCCGGTCAATTCCATATCAACTGCTCCTAAAAGCAGTGCTTATGCGCTGAACGGAATAGGGTGTCATTTAACTATGACATGTCGAACGCGAAGAATTATCGGTCATTTCAATGGCAGCATGTTAGCGTGCTCAACAACTCTTAATTGAGAAATCAAATGAAAACAGCAACAGCTTCAGCAGTACGGCAATTCCCCTGCGAAAAATGCCCCTTGCAGGATTTCCCGCATTTCCAACCGCACGACAAGGACGAACTGGAGTTCCTGTCGGGCTTCAAGACGGGCGAGCTTGTTGCCGATGCCGGGACGACATTTCTGGTCGAAGGTGCCAACAGCGCGCACCTTTTCACGGTTCTGTCCGGCTGGGCGTTTCGCTACAAAACACTGGAAGACGGCCGCCGGCAAATCCTCAACTACGTACTGCCCGGCGACCTCATCGGGCTGCAGGGATCGCTGATGAAGGAGATGCAGCACTCCATCGAAGCCATGTCGCCCGTGATTTTGTGCGTTTTCCAGCGTGACAAACTCCCCAACCTTTTCCGCACCTTTCCAAGCCTTGCCTACGATATTACCTGGCTGGCGTCCCGCGAAGAACAGATGCTGGATGAAATCCTGCTCAGTGTCGGGCGTCGCACCGCATTGGAGCGCGCGGCCTATCTGTTTGCCTTCATTTTTCAGCGTGCCAAGTCGGTCGGCATGGTCAAGAACAACAAGCTGTTTGTGCCGCTGAGACAACAGCACGTTGCCGATACGCTCGGATTGTCCATCGTGCATACGAACAAGACGCTCAAGAAACTAGCGGCGCGCGGTGCTTTGCGATGGGTTGACCGGGGCTGTGAAGTCCTCGATGAAACGACCCTTCTGGATATATCGGGATGGCAAGGTTTGCCGAAGCTGCCAAGACCCTTTATCTAGTTCGTGTATATGGCGGGCCGAGCATACGAGGCCTGTTTTGGCAGGAGCAGTGCAGTTGGTGCAGTGGCGCAGAGTTTTGGCAGGTTTTTCGGAGAGACCCCGGCGCGGGTTGGCCATCATCATCTCGCTTGCCCTGATCATCACCGCTGCGACGTCGACCATCATCCTGACCCGCGGCTTCAACAACCAGATGGACGACGTCATTGCCACCTACCGGGTCCGGGAGCAGGCGGATGGCGCACTCGCCCTCTTGAACGAAGCGCATACCAGTCAACGCGGTTATCTCCTGACCCAAAACCCCGCCTTCCTCGATCTCTACCGTGCGGCCGCATCCCACCTTGCCGAATCGCTGAATACGCTGAACGAGATGACAAGAGGCAATCCCCGGCAACAGGCCATTGTCAGCCAAATTCAGGATTTGGCGAAGCAGAAGCAGCAAAAGGTCGAAGCGGCCATATCGATGTCTCTTGCGGGGAACAACAGCGAAGCTCTGGCTTCACTCGGTTCCGATTTCGGCATCGGCCAGATGGATGAAGTCAGGAAAACCATCAACAGTTTCCTGGGTGAAGAAGATCGTCGGCTTATTGCCCGCAACATAGCCATGGACAAGTTGCGCTTTTGGCTGACCATTGCCTCGATCCTGGCCCTCGCAGGTGCACTGATACTCGCCTATATCCTTGCCAGCCGCACCAAGCGCTATGTGCGCAAGCTGACCGAAGGTCAATCGACGCTGCTTTCTGAAAAATCGCAACTGGAAGAAATGGTTCAACTGCGCACCGCCGAGCTCGAAAAGGCGATGCTGATTGCCAAGCGGGAGAGAGCGCGCGTGGAAACGCTCCTGCAGGATTCCGATCATCGCATCGGTAATTCGCTGGCGACCGTGTCATCGCTTCTTGGCATCCAGATGCACGGCGTTTCGTCAGACGAAATCCGAGTGGCCCTCGGCGCGGCGCGTGATCGAATCCAGACGATTTCTTCGGCACACCGTCGGCTCCGGCTGGGAAAGGATCATGAGACCGTTCGGGCCGATGAATATTTGCCGGAGATTATGGCCGACATCAGGGAAGCGCATTTTCACGGCCGGGATATCCGGATCGAAGCCCATTTCGAACCAATTGATCTGAGCTCCCGGGATGCCACAACCCTCGGTATCATTATCGGTGAGCTGACGATGAACGCGATCAAACACGCATTTCCGCATAGTCGCGCGGGGTTGATCGAAATCGGCCTGCAGCGCGATGCCCACGGCATTATAGCCCTCACCATTGCTGACGATGGCATCGGCATCCAGAAAAAACTCCACAAGCGGGCGACAGGTTTGGGCTCCGTGATCGTCGCACAGCTCTGCCAGCAATTTGGTGGTGCGGTGACCTATGGCGCCAAAGATGGTGGCGGCACGATCGTGACGGTCACGTTCCCCTCCCTTCACAGTGCAGCTGCGCCCGAAAATGCGAAGGCGGAAGACGAATGAGTGGCAGTCAGAGGGTTGCCGCCCCGGTTTCCGGCATGTCGGCGTTCAGCTGTTCCAGCGCAAGTTCGATGTCGCGCAAGGTCCGGGTGGAGCCATCCTCATTGTCCATTCCGCCTTCCGTCGCTGCCCGCTGCAATCCTCTGGCTTCGCTGAGCAGTTCCCGCAGCTTTTCGATTTTCACGGTCCTGTCCAGACTATTGTCCGATAGAATGTCCTTCGCGTCGCGCATAGATTTCTCCTTTGCATTCTTCACGCAACAGAAACGACGGGCGCTATTAAATGTTCCGGGCGGGGAACAAAGGGGTATGCGTTGCGTTGATAATCGAAGCTGTTTCAACGTTAAGAGTAAGGACGGCTCGATGAGGGGCGTCATGTGACTATGAAGTCAGACCAAATTTCAGAAAACATGTCAGGATTTCTGTCAGAGCCCGCTCGTCTGGATGCTGTTTCCGTGCTGAGCGGCCTTGAATTTCAGCCTGAAAGCGAGCTTCACGGACTGGCCTCCCTGGCCTTGTCATTCTCGAATGCCGATGTTGCGCTGATCGTGGCGGTCGGTGAGACGCAAATCCGGATACTGGCGCAGGCCGGAAACGCGCCGGCGGGACGCACCGATTTCTGGGCATTCGGCGCAAATGCGCTGGTCCTGCCAGAGGGAGAATCGCTGGTCGTTCCCGATGTGACGGCAGACAAGCGATTTTCCGGGGGTGTGGCGGGCTCGGCCGGCAACGATGTGCGGTTTGTTGCAGCGACGCCGGTCGAGGTTGGTGGCGCGCGTGTAGCTGCGCTTGTCATCGCCTCGGCGCAGCCCGGACAAACGGCAAGCACGCTGCTGCAATCCCAGTTGAAGCAGGTGGCCAGGCTTGCCGGTTCCTTTCTCAAGATGAAGTGCGATGCACAAAGCAATGTTCGGTCCATCGAAACCCTGAACAGGGATGAACTGCGCCATGATATGGCACTGGAAGTCGGGAATGTCGGCAGCTGGGTTTGGGACCTGAAGACCGGAAAATTCACCGGCAACAAGATGGCTTATTCCATGCTCGGCCTCAGCGACGACAAGCCGATAAGCGGCGAAGATGTTTTCCGCGCCATGCATCCGGATGATTTTCCATTGATGAAATCGGCGTTCACCCGCGCAATGGCACATAACCAGGATTACGTCGGCGAATTTCGCGCCGCATCCTCCGGTCAGTGGCTACTCGGACGCGGCCGTGTTTTTGAACGGGATGCCGCCGGCAGGCCGCTTGTAGCCGTTGGTGTCAATATCGATATCACCAGCACGCGAAATGCCGCCGAGAAAACCCGGCTGCTGTTGCGGGAATTGAACCACCGGGTGAAGAATACGCTGGCCATGCTGCAATCGCTGGCGCGGCAGACCTTGAACCGGACCTCGGATCCGGCGGAATTCATGGAGGCTTTCTCCGGCCGGCTGCGGGCGATCTCCGAGGCACACACGCTTTTGTCCGATCGTGAATGGAGCGGCATCAGTCTCGTTGACCTCATCACCAAGCAGGTCGAACCCTATGCGATCTATGATCCGGCCCAGGTCGTGCTGGAAGGCGAGGACATGATTCTCCCGCCCGATCACGCCTTGGGACTTGGCATCGCATTGCACGAACTTGCCACCAATGCGGCTAAGCACGGTGCGCTGTCCTCCGCGCGCGGCAGGGTGCGTGTGTCATGGCAGACGGAAACCGGGCTCGATGAATCCAGGGTTGTGATTCACTGGGTCGAATCCGATGGCCCTCGTGTCATACCTCCGGCCGCCCGAGGACTTGGCGAGCGGCTGATTGAACGCAGCCTGGACAAGGTTCTGTCGAGCAGTGTTCGGTTGAGTTACCCCGAAACCGGCATGGAAGTTCTGATTTCGATGCCGATAAAGGAAGGGTCAGCTGCTGTCGTTGGATGATGGTTTCTTCTTGGTGAGAAGCGAAAGTCCGGCAAAGGCGATGACCGGTACGGCCAGCATCAGCAACCCCCGCGATTTCAAGACGGTTGGTGCGGCGGCAAGTGCAGCGACGGTCAGTAGGGTTGATGTATCGACCTTTGACCGCTCGCGCTGCCGCTTGCGTGCAACCGTTTCAGCAACTTTCATGATGATGTAGGCCAGAAGCGCAAGGGCGATCGCGCCGCCGGCCAGGATCAGGGCTGAGTACAAATCGCCGAAATGCCGAGAAAGCGCGATATAGCCCGCGACGAGCAGGAAGACGCCGGCAATCGCCAGCAGAATGCCGATCAGCGCAAGGAAGACCGCACGGCGCTTTGCCCGGCTCACAGCGGAACCGAGCTCTCCAGAAACCGCACTGGACAGAAGGGGGGCCAGCAGTTTCAGCATGTCAGCGGCGGGCGATCAGAGCCAGAAGAAATCCCACGCCCGCAGCGACGGCAACGGTTGTCAGGGGGTTCTCGCGCACAGTCTCTGTCAGTTGATCCTCAAGCGCCTTGGCCTGGGACCGTATTTCATCCAGAGCGTCTTCGCCGCGTGCCCTGGCGTTCTCGAAGGTCGAGGATGCATTGCTGCTCGCCTCTTTTGCCGAGGTCTTGCCAATTTTGGCGAGTGTTGCCGCAATGTTCGCGATGTCCTCTTTCAACGCGGCAACCTGAGCTTGCAAATCCGGGTTGGACTCCGTTGCATCGTCCACGGCTTTGCGAACTTTCGAAGAAACTGACGCCATTAAAGGAACTCCTTGAGAAATATAAGTTTCATAGGGATTGAAACGCCTCACATGCGGGTTGGTTCCATGCGGAAGCGGAGACCGCTGCGTGAGCAGCGGTCTCCCGGCATTGGGCTGCAAACACTGTTATTCGGCGCTGCCGCGCAGCAGGATTTTCTCGCTGTCGGCTTTGTATGCTTCCTCGCTATAGGCGGGATGGGCCTGCAGCTGCTGCTTCGTGAAGGGGGTGTAGACGGCGATCTTGCCGTCCTTGTCCGACAAAAGGTCGAGATTCTCGATGGAAATGGCGATGGGTTTCTTGCCCAGGCCAAGGAAACCGCCGACGTCCACGACGAAGGCTTCCACCTGACCGTCTGGGGTCATCAACGCGTCACCCACGGAACCAAGGGTCTCGTCATCCGAGCCATAGACGGTCGTGCCGATCAATTTTTCCGCGCTGACGGCAGTTGCCGGTACAGCTTTCAGCCCGTCACGCGTCGCCATCGTGGCTTGCGGTGCCGGCTTGGCAGGCGCAAGAGACGGCTTCAGAACATCGGTCGCGGGGTGCCCATCGAGCAAAGCCGCCTTGTCAAAGGCAGGCGCCTTTTCCAGCTCTTCCTTGCTGGTGGCGATGACGAGCCAACGTGTGCCGTCCGCCCGGTCAGCCCAGGCCAGACCATCCAATCCAACGGCCACATCCTTCTCGCCGATGCCGACAAATCCACCAACGCCGATGATTGCCGCATCAGCCGTGCCATTGGCGTCAAGCACCAGATCTTTGACCGCGCCGATCGAGACCGAATCGTCCTTGGCTCCGTTATAGACTTTCTGCCCGATCAAGCCGGAAGCCAGGATTTGCCCGGCTGCAGATTCGACATAGCGCCCGGCATTTTGTGCCGGCTTGCTTTTGTCGTGGAAAATGCCGTGCGTTGCCGCTGAACCGGGTTCCTGGGCCTGGGCGAAACCGGATGTCGCCAGGACAGTGATCAAGGCAGTGGTCATCAAGAGACGTTTGGTCATGCGAATATGATTCCTGTATAATATCGTGATGTGAAGAAGCACCGGGACAATGGCCGGCATGAAGGCAGCGCCGCGCAACGTTCCTACGAGAGATAGCCGAGGAACCAGAGAATCAGGATGATCGGTAGTGGCAGGCCGATGAGCCAAAGTAAAACTCCACGCAGCATAGTGTGTCGATCCTTTCGTCAGGTCTGATCCGGGCAATCAGAGTTCAAACAGTTCCGTTAGATGCGGCCCAAAAGCAGCAAGATGAGCAGAATCACCAGGACAATCCCAAGCAAACCGGAAGGGCCGTAACCCCATGCCCGCGAGTGGGGCCAGCTTGGAAACACGCCGATCAGCGCCAGTATCAGAATGATGATCAGGATCGTTGTCACCGGCATTCTCTGCTTCTCTCCTTTGAGCGGCCCGATGTATTGAAAACTTCCGATATCGATTTTTGTTCCGGCCGCTGCAGCGTTTCGGTGCTGCTCCATGCAATGCGAAGGAACGGGTTGGCGTCGTTTTCGCAGGTCTTGGCGGGGGGCATGCAACCAAATTCAGCCGGCTTCGTTTCAGAGTGTCATTGAACGGAGAGGGATTTTCATGAATTCGGAGAAGCGGGCTGGTTATGCCGTCTGAGAATGTAAGGGAGGCGTCGCCGCGCGCCGTTGAGCGCGTCAGTCAAAGGTCAATTTATGCGCCTGCTCCTCCCGATACCGACGGGCGAATGCAGTTCCCGCCCATCATTGTGGCCATTGCAGTGGTCGCTGCGCTGTATTTTGCCCGGGATATTTTTGTCCCGCTGGCGCTGGCGCTGCTCTTGACCTTTGCCTTGTCGCCGCTGGTCACGCAGCTTCACCGCTTCGGTGTGCCGAAGATTCTTTCGGTTATCGCCGTGGTGCTGACCGCGTTTATCGCCATATTCCTGTTTGCCACGATTGTGGTTGGGCAGCTCACGGTTCTGGCGCAAAACCTGCCAAGCTACCAATACAACATTGAGGCAAAGATCAGGACCATCAAGGACGCGCAGTCCGGTAACGGTATTTTTGACCGCGGTGCGCGCATGTTCAAACGGCTCAATGAAGAAATAGGCCGCTCCGATGAAGTGGAGCGGTTTCCCGCACAAAACGGTGCGGGCACACAGGCACAACAACCTCCCGAGAACGTGACGCCGAACAATCAGGCAGAAAACAAGTCTCCCCTGGCGAAAGGTGATCCGGATAAACCCGTTCCGGTTGAAATCCGTTATCCGGCCCCGGATCCCCTGCAATTGCTGCAAACCGTCGCCGTGCCCTTGATTCAACCGCTGGCAACGGTCGGCATTGTCGTTGTCTTTGTCATCTTCATGTTGCTGCGGCGGGAAGATCTGCGTGACCGCTTCATCCGGCTTGTGGGAGCCAGCGACATTCACCGCACGACCACTGCATTGCATGATGCGGGGAAGCGGGTCGGGCAATATCTCCTGATGCAGCTTGTGATCAATATCTGCTTTGGTGTCCCGATCGGCATCGGCCTTTGGCTGATTGGTATCCCCAATCCGATGCTGTGGGGCCTTCTCGCCATCGCCCTGCGTTTCGTGCCCTATATCGGACCATTCATTGCCGCATCTTTCCCGCTCATGCTTGCGTTGGCGGTCGATCCCGGCTGGATGCTCCTGTTGTGGACCGCCGCCTTGTTCATCGTTCTCGAGTTGATCAGCAACAATGTCATGGAGCCGGTGCTCTACGGCTCGAGGACCGGGCTCTCGCCGGTTGCCATCCTGCTTGCGGCGATCGTCTGGACCTGGATATGGGGCCCGATCGGGCTCCTGCTTTCCACGCCGCTGACGGTCTGTCTCGTGGTGCTCGGGCGTCACGTGCCGCGCTTCGAGTTCCTGGATGTGCTGCTTGGCAACGAACCGGTGCTGTCACCGCCGCAACAGCTTTATCAGCGGTTGTTGTCCGGCGATCCCGACGAGGCGACGGAAAAAGCGGAAGACTATCTGCAGTCATCGGCGATTGCGGATTACTACGCATCCGTTGCTGTCCCTGCGCTGTTTCTCGCCGAACATGACCGGGGACGGGGCGTGCTGGATGCTGCGCGCCGCAGCCGCGTGGCACAAAGCATGATACGCCTTGTGGAAAATCTCTCGGAACATCAGGATATGCAAGGCGAGGACGGTGAAGATCATGTCGAACCGGCCGGGAGCGGGCGCAGCAAGAGCGAAGAGCCAAGGACGATCATTTCAGCGGGTGGGCGAGGCGATCTCGACGACGCGGCAGCGGTGATCATTGGCGATATCCTGGAGCGGGGTGACTTCGAGGTTCGCGACATCACGCATGACGAGCTTGAAGCCGTGAATATCGGCAAGCTCGACCTTGCCGATGCGAGTGCGATCTATATCAGCTATCTCAATATGTCTTCGGTGGCCCATGCCCGTTATCTCGTCCGCCGCATTCGCAGGCGGAATGCGCGCATCAAAATCATTGTCGGCTTCTGGGCCGAGGATGCGGGCACTGTTGAAGGTGACAAGATCGTTGGATCAAGCCGAAACTGCTATTTTGCCTCAAACATCGAAGCGGCAATCAAACAGGTTGCCGGGTGATATCCGAGATATTCGGGAAAGCCTTCCCGCGGATGGGAACCAAGATGACTCTGTGACGTTTCGCAGAAGCTGGTCACACGTTGACCGGCACGTTCAGAACCCGGTGCCTGTTCCCCCGTGGGCACCGGGTTTTTGCTTTGATCTGAAAAATTATCCTTTTAATTCAATATTTTAAGTATTCTCGATTTCACGGGAACCGGAAGCGTCACCGCCCGTTTACCTCTGGTGAGTGAACATTCAAGGAGTGTACCGATGGGTAGCACAGGTGACAAGATTTCCGGGCTTGCCAACAAAGCCGCTGGCAACATCAAACAGGCAGCGGGCAAGGTAACAGGCTCCAAGAAGCTGCAGGCCGAAGGCAAGGCTCAGGAACTGAAGGGCGATGCCCAAGAGATGAAGGGCAAGGCCAAGGATGCCGTGAAGAAGGTCGTTGACCGCGCTTGACTGTTCCTGTGGCTGAAGTTTGAACCGGCTCGCAATCGAGCCGGTTGCTTTTTGCGCAATAGTCTGTCGTGCTGAGCTGCGATTTTCAAAAAGCGATATTCTTATAGGTTGATGGGGATGTGTTCATGAGACTGAATGTCGGGTGTGAATTGCGTTTTGATTTTGTTCAGGAAACACCCTTGATTGCCATCTTGAACGTGCACCATTCGCGCGTCGAGGACATTGAAGGCATCGAGACATTCCAGTCGACATTCGGTTCGAGCGTCGACGGTTATCACGACCAGTTCGGCAACTGGTGCAACCGCGTCCTGGCTGCGCCCGGCCCGTTCATCTGTTCGACCAATGCGATTGTCCGCGATAGCGGTATGCCGGATCCTGTTGTGCTGGAGGCTGTTCAGCACCGCGTGCAGGACTTGCCTGCGGAGACACTGGTCTATCTCCTGGGCAGCCGCTATTGCGAGACGGATGTCTTGAGCGAAGAAGCATGGCGGCTGTTCGGCAATACGCCAGAGGGTTGGCAACGGGTGCAAGCCGTTTGCGACTACGTCCATAATCACATCACATTCGGCTACGCGTTTTCCAATCCGACACGGACCGCCGCATCGGGCTATGCGGAAGGCCGAGGCGTTTGCCGGGATTTTACCCATCTGGCCGTGGCTTTTTGCCGGTGTCTCAATATTCCGACGCGCTACAGCACGGGCTATATCACCGATATCGGTGTGCCGCCGCCCCATTCGGCGATGGATTTCTGCGCCTGGATGGAAGTCTATCTGGGTGGACAGTGGCATGCGTTCGATCCGCGCAACAACAAGCCCCGTATCGGACGGATCAAGGTGGCGCACGGAAGAGATGCGGCCGATGTTCCATTGACCAATATTTTTGGTCCCAATGTGCTGACAAAATTCACGGTTTGGGCTGAAGAGGCGGTGTGATATCCTGCTTTTTTCGCAACCTTCTCCGCTGCCAGCAGTTTTGACTGGTGATACATAGGAGGAAAGCATGAGCCAACGTGCGATTGATTTCGTCAATAGCTGGATAGAAGCCAATGTTCATGCCACGCGTCCGGCGGATATGGCGCATCATGATCCAAGGCCCAAACAACTGGTCGCCAAATGCACCGCCGCAGCGGAGGCTATCGGCATCTCGAAGGAAGAGATTCTGGATGGCTTGGGGGATCTGGAAATTTGCATGATCGCCGCCATTGACCGGGCTGCTTTGGCCAAGGATATCAAGCGGGCCTAGGCTGCGACTCAATGAAAATCCCGGGATTTTGGCAGAATCCGGACCTTGCGCGGATGACGGGCTCTCGGTTGATCGGGAACCGGATGAACCACTTCATCGGCATGCAATACCGGAAAGGGCGGCAGGTGTTCCGAAAGCCGATACACATCCGCCGTCCGGTCAATCAGTTTCCGGGCAACGATATGCGTGACATTATCGCTGCTCTGGACCGTTCCCTCGATCAGGATGAGGCGGGAACTCATCACTTCCTTGCGATAGGTGGCCATTGTCTTCGCCCAGACGATGATGTTGGCAATGCCGGTTTCATCCTCGATCGTCATGAAGACAACACCTTTGGCGCTGCCCGGCCTCTGGCGGACCGTGACCACGCCGGCAAGCTTGACGCGCCTGTTGCTGGCCAGAGCAGTGGCCTGTCTGCAGGTCACGACGCCTTCACTGCCAAGCATGCCCCGCAGAAACTGCATGGGGTGTCCCTTGAGCGATAGCCGGAAGGATTCATAGTCGGCAATGACATGCTCAGCCATCTGCATAGGCGGCAACCGTGTCTGCGCTTCGACTGCAAGTTCGTTGGTTTCGGCAATCTGGAAGAGTGGCAGGGTTGTATTGTCGGGAAATCTGCGCACGGCCCAGAGTGCTTCGCGCCGGTCAATGGCTAACGAGCGAAACGCATCCGCATCGGCGAGCAGGACAAAGGCGCGGCGCTCCAGCCGCGTCAGACGGCGAACCTCTTCAATGTCCGCATAGGGTTTTTTCCGCTTTACGCAAATTTCGTCGGCCCAGGCTTTCGAGAAGCCGTCGACCTGCCGAAAGCCCATGCGCATGGCAGGATTTCCACTGCTTTTCTTTTCCAGCGTGTTGTCCCATTCGCTGAAATTGACATCGACAGGACGCACTTCGACATCGTGTTCCCGCGCGTCGCGGATGATCTGGGCCGGGGCATAAAAACCCATGGGCTGCGAATTCAGGAGAGCGGCGGCAAACACTTCCGGATGGTGGTATTTGATCCAGGAGGAAATGTAGACAAGAATGGCAAAACTTGCCGCATGGCTTTCCGGAAAACCATATTCACCGAAACCCTTGATCTGGTTGAAGCAGTTTTCGGCAAAGCTGCGCTCATAGCCGCGGCGTACCATGCCCTCGACCATCTGCTCCTGCATCTTGTGAATGGTGCCGCGGTTGCGGAATGTTGCCATGGCGCTGCGGAGCTTGTTGGCCTCATCGGGGGTGAACCCCGCCGCTTCAATGGCAATGCGCATGGCCTGCTCCTGAAACAGGGGAACACCCAATGTTTTAATCAGAACTTTTTTCAGTTCATCCTTGTCGCCATATTCGGGAGACGGCGATGGGTAATCGACGTTCTCGATGCCTTTGCGGCGCCGCAGGTAGGGATGAACCATATCGCCCTGAATCGGACCCGGGCGCACAATGGCGACCTCGATGACCAGGTCGTAAAATTTCTGCGGGCGCAGGCGCGGCAGCATGTTCATCTGGGCACGGCTTTCCACCTGAAACACCCCAAGGGAGTCCGCCGCGCACAGCATATCGTACACCTTCAGATCACCTTGCGGGACAGTCGCAAGTTCTAAGCGCTCGCCCCCCTTATGCAGATGAATGAGATCGAAAGCCTTGCGGATACATGTCAGCATGCCGAGTGACAGCACATCGACCTTCATGATCCGGAGCGTGTCGATATCGTCCTTGTCCCACTCGATGAAGGAGCGGTCCTCCATGGCTGCGGGGCCGATGGGAACGGTTTCATCAAGCCGCTCCCGCGTCAGGACGAAGCCGCCGACATGCTGCGAGAGGTGGCGCGGAAAACCGAGCAACTCCGTTGCCAGTTTAACGGCACGGCGGATCATGATGTTGTCGGGGTCAAGACCCGCCTGCCGCACATGCTGCCGGTCCACGGTGGAGCCCCAGCTGCCCCAGACCGTGTTGGCAAGCGCAGCCGTCACATCTTCGGTCAGCCCCAGGGCCTTGCCGACATCGCGGATGGCGCTGCGCGGGCGGTAGCTGATAACCGTCGCGACGATGGCTGCACGGTCGCGGCCGTAGCGCTTGTAAACCCATTGCATGATTTCCTCGCGGCGCTCGTGTTCGAAGTCGACATCGATATCGGGCGGTTCCTTGCGCTCGGCCGAGAGAAAGCGCTCGAACAGCGCATTGCCGTTCGTCGGATCGACAGCGGTGATGTGCAGGCAATAGCAGACGGCTGAATTGGCTGACGAACCCCGGCCCTGGCACAGGATATTCTGCGACTGCGCATAGGTAACAATGTCGTGGACCGTCAGGAAATACGGCGCGTATCCCAATGTTGCGATCAGTGTCAGTTCCTTGTTCAGGAGGTCGCGGACCATTTCCGGAATGCCGTCGGGATAACGTTTCGCCGCGCCCTTCCATGTCTCGTCAGCCAGATGCTGCTGCGGGGTTTTGCCCGGCGGCACGGGTTCATCGGGATAATGGTATTGCAGTTCACCAAGAGAGAAGGTGACCGGCGCGGTGAAACGGCGGATTTCCTCAAGGGCTAAGGGAAAGTGCCGGAAGAGATGCTGCATTTCTTCCGGTGATTTCAGATGCCTTTCTGCGTTCTTCTCCAGCCTTCGCCCGGCCGTATCAATGGTGACATGGTCCCGGATGCAGGTCAGCACATCCTGCAGGGGGCGGCGGGAAGGGGTGTGGTAGAGCACATTGTTGACCGCCAGCAGCGGAACACCGGCTGTAGTGGCGATACGCTCCAGCTTTTCGCCATGACGCCGGTCAGCGCCTTCGTAAGACATGGCAAGACCAAGCCAGACACATCCCGGCGCGACGACGCTTAGTTTTTTCAGTACAGGTCCGAGATTTTCATCCGGCTGTCCTGATGGCATGACCACCGTCTGGAAATCCTTGGCGCGGAAAAGGAAATCCTCCAGCACCAGATGGCACTCGCCCTTGATCTCAGCCCGCTTTTTCCCCTCGCTCAAAAGGCGGCACAGCTGCCCATAGGCCGGGCGGTCGCGCGGATAGACGACCAGATCGGGCGTGCCATCGATGAACATCAGCCGGCAGCCGATAAAGAGGTTGAGCTTTATTCCCTGCTCCTCCGTCAGTTCCTGATGCGCCTTGTAGGCCCGGACAACCCCGGCAAGCGTGTTGCGGTCGGCGATGCCTATGCCTTCAAGGCCGAGCAATGCTGCTGCCTGCACCAATTCCTCCGGCTGCGAGGCGCCTTCGAGAAAGGAGAAATTGCTGGTGACGGCAAGTTCCGTGTAGCCGGGCATCAGGCAAAAAGCCCATGCAGATACCAGCGCGGGGTGGTCTGGCCGCGCTCGTACAGGCCTTCGCGAAAGACCCAGAAACGGTGCCCCTGATTGTCTTCGAGACGATAATAATCCCGTGTCAGCGCCCCGGCATGTTCCCGCCACCATTCCGGCGCGATGCGCTCCGGCCCTTCGGCCAGGACGATATTGTGCCGGACCCGCCGCCAGACGAATTGTGCCGGGGCGCCATCGGGAATTCCCGCCGTGGTTTCAATCTGTTCCGGCGGCTGGAACAGCCGGACCGGGCGCTCGGGCGGCTCGCCCGGGTGCTGAACGGGCGCCCATTCGACCGGCAGATTTGCGGTGGTGTGAACAGCCGGTTCCAGTGAAACGGCGCGTTCGGGAATATGCGTATCGACGGGGTGCGGACGCAGAACCCGGCTGGTGCCGAGACGAATGGACAGGCGGTCGATCAGCCCGCCGATCTCTTCGGTTTCCTGAACAGTGCTATCGAGGCTTTTTTGCATGGTTTGGGTTCGCTCGGCCCGCACCGCCGCAAGACGGATGATGTCAAAGCCGTAACCGGCATCGAGCGGTTCTGCGAGGGTGGTGAGCCGCTCCTTCAGCAGCCTGAACAGGGTTTTGGTGTCGGTCAGCGGCCGACCGGCCTGAATGCCGATCCGCCTGACTTCGCCATCGACGCGGAAAAACGAAGCCTCGACTTCCCGCGCGCCCTCGACACGCTGCTGCAGCTGCCGGAAAAGTTCATCGCCCAGCGCATGCAGCACCAGCTCAACACTGTCCATGACAATCAAGGGTTCGGCCATGCGCCGCTCGACCATGCAGGCGGGTACGATGCGTCGGGGGGAGATCGGGTGGTGCGCATATCCGAAAAGGGCATCGAGGCGATCGACCAGCCCGGCGCCGAAACGCGCGGCAAGGGCAGCACGGGGAAGCACTTCGACATCGCCGACCGTGCGCAGTCCGGCCCTCTTCAGACCGGCCAGATGAACATCCTCGATCTCGAGGCTGACGAGGCGCAACCGCCGCAATTTTTCCTTGAGCGCGGAATCCTCGATCACATCTCCCGGTGAATGACGGGCAAATGCGTGGGCTGCCGCCGCATTGCCTGTAATGGCCGAGCGGACCACCACGCCATGCTGGCTCAGGCGCTGGTGGATATCCCGGCGCAATTGATGCTCGTCACCGAAGAGATGCACGCAGCCGGTGATATCGAGCATAAGCCCATCGGGGCCGTCGAGTGCGACCAGTGGCGTGTAACGGTCGCACCAGTCAGCGAGTTTCTCCAAGAGGGCGGCGTCCTTGCGCGGTGAGGCGAAGGCGATGTCTAGGTTTTCAAACTGCGCCCGGGCATCGGTCAAAGCCATGGTCTTGAACAGGCCTGCCTTGGCGGCACGTTCGTCAAGGGCTGTCAGGCGTAAGGCGTTGGCGACCTTGTCGACGACAATCAGGAACTGTCCGGACTCAGCCCGTTGCGGATTTTCGCGTTTGAGGCGGTCGGTGGGCAGGTGTGGAAACCACAGCGCCAGAAACCGGTTCGATCTGTCTGAAAACATGATTGTCACTCTCCCATTGCAGGATCCAATGGCCTGTCATGCCCTGCCTGTTGCGTATAAGGGTGGCGTCAAACACCGGATGACCCGGCGCACTGGCGCCGCTCGACCGTGACGCGTTCGAGCGGATCATCCAGCGTGTCACGGCGGAATTGTCGATTGGAACGGCGCCGAGCCGAAGCAGGAAGGCGGGCACACCCGTCTGCTGGGCGGTCAGCAGCAATTTGCGCGTGGCTGTCAGGTCAAGGCATTTCGGATTGCTCCACGGCGCTATGATGACCGCGCCCGTTCCGCGGATGCCAAGGCTGTCCGACGCAGCTTTCAGTACATCCTGCGGCGACGAACAGCGCACGATGACGAGCCGCTGCGGATCAAGCCCGAGATGCTTCAACCCCGGCGCATAGGGAAAACCGTGTTCCTGCGCGGCAAAATCCTCTTCCAGCCAGATAAGAGGGCTCCGGGCGCTGGATGAGCGCAGGGCAAGGGCGATGACGAAGCCCGTTGCTGCGCCCGCATCGTGCATTTCCGCCGAAAAGACCTCATGCAGCGCGCCGCGTTGCAATCCCTTGCCAAGCACCCTGTCGATGCTTCTGTCGCCAAAACCAAAGGCACTGCGCGGCGCCTGCGCTTCCAGCGCATTCCGCTCGCTTAAAGACGCGATGTCGCGCCGCAACGCCGTAAGGTCGACGGTTGTCACCACGGTTACCTCTGAATGTTCATGATATGTTCTATTATGGAATCCATTCGACCAAAGAGTCAAGCGGAGTCCATGGAGGGACGGATTATATGACTCAGCGGTCGATGCGCGTGGAAAGGATGATGGACGAAATGGTGCGTTCCACGCCTTCCAACGCGCCGATCCGATCCAGCAATGTATCGAGTTCGCTGATGGAGGGCGCTTCCAGGATGACAATCATGTCGTACTGTCCGCTGACCGAATGCAGGGTCCGTACCCAGGCAATCTCGCGCAATGCCGCTTCGACCCGCTTGGCAAATTTCGGCAGGGCCGTGACCAGCACATGCGCCTTGACCAGATCCCGCTCATATTCGGGGGAAAGCAGCACGCTGTAGCCGCGAATCATGCCGCGCTTTTCCAGCCGTTCGATGCGGCTTTGTACGGTGGTGCGCGACACGCCGAGCTTGCGGGCAAGGTCGGCGGTCGAGGCGCGGGCGTTCTCGCGCAGCAGGGAAAGCAGGGCGTGGTCGGCATCTGTCAGCATAATGTCAAACTCATACGGCGTATTGCCAAAAAATAGGGTGTTATATCGTCAGTTTACACACTTCATTTCGACGAACAAGGGTGAGAAAATAATGAAAGTTCTGAAATCCTGAGGGGAATCACATGAAAGAGATCGTCATCGTCGGTGCAGGCAAAATCGGCGGAACAATCGCCAACCTGCTCGCAAACACCGGAGACTACCGCGTAACGGTCGTCGACCGGGCCCAGGCACAGCTTGATGCCCTGGATGTTTCCCCGCTTGTCGTTACCCGTTGCATCGAGATTGCTGAAGAGGGCGCGCTTGAAAAGGTTCTCGCCGGCAAATTCGCCGTGCTCAGCGCCGCTCCCTTCCACCTGACCACGCGGATTGCGCAAGCCGCTGCGTCGTCGGATGTGCATTATCTCGACCTGACCGAGGATGTTGCCAGCACCCGCATCGTCAAGCAGCTTTCGGCGACGGCAAAGACAGCCTTCATTCCCCAGTGCGGTTTGGCTCCGGGCTTCATTTCGATTGTCGCCAATGATCTGGCCAAGCGCTTCGATACGCTGGAAAGCGTGCGCATGCGCGTCGGTGCGTTGCCGCAGTACCCGTCGAATGCGCTCAACTACAACCTGACCTGGAGCACGGACGGCGTCATCAACGAATATTGCGAGCCATGCGAAGCCATCGTCGACGGTGAGCTGACCGAAGTGCCGCCGCTGGAAGAGCGCGAGGAATTCTCGCTCGACGGCGTAACCTATGAGGCTTTCAACACATCGGGCGGTCTTGGCACCCTGTGCGAAACGCTGCTCGGCAAGGTCCGTACGCTGAACTACCGCACGATCCGTTATCCCGGGCATGCCGCCATCATGAAGGCCCTGCTCAATGATCTTGGCCTGCGGGACCGCCGCGACGTGTTCAAGGACATCCTGGAAAACGCCCTGCCTTCGACCATGCAGGACGTCGTGGTGATTTTCGTCACGGTCAGCGGCCGCAAAAAGGGCCGTCTCTTGCAGGAAACCTACGCCAACAAGGTCTATAGCGGCCATATCGGCAACGTGCTGTACAGCGGTATCCAGATTACCACGGCATCGGCCATTTGCGCCGTTCTAGACATGCTGGCCAATGGCGACCTGCCGCAGCAGGGCTTCCTCAAGCAGGAGGATATCGCGCTTGATGCCTTCCTCGCCAACCGTTTCGGCAAGGCCTATGCCCAGACCGAAACGGCGGGGCGCCTCGTCGCCTGATCGTTCCGCTTGTCGGCTAACCTTTAAAACAACGCGCCGGATCCCGTATCCGGCGCGTTTTTTTGTTGCGGTGTTTCGTCCATTTCCTTGCCTTGCGCTTCCGGAATCCGGGTGGTAGCGTTTTGAAAACATGTGAAAACAGTAAACATCACGCGGCTCGCCAAGGCGTTTCTATGTCTTGCTGAACGGGAGGTGATGCCGGGAGGAAGACAATGGAACGGCGTGAATTTCTGGTGGGCGCAGCGGCCCTGTCCATGCTGGCTGCATCGAACACGGGACTGATGGCACAGACAGGCGGGGCGCTGGAAAAGACCAGCCTGACGCTGGGTGTCGGCGGAAAGCCGCTTCTCTATTACCTCCCGCTGACCATTGCCGAGCGCCGCGGCTTTTTCAAGGATGCCGGTCTTGATGTGACGATCAACGATTTCGGCGGCGGGGCAAAATCCCTGCAGGCGCTGGTGGGCGGCTCCGTCGATGTGGTGACCGGTGCTTACGAGCACACGATCCGCATGCAGGCGAAGGGACAGGATGTTCGTGCACTGTGCGAGCTCGGGCGTTTCCCGGCCATCGTCATTGCCGTGCGCAAGGAACTGGCCGACAAGGTCAAATCTCCCGCCGACTTTGCCGGCCTGAAGCTTGGTGTCACCGCCCCCGGTTCGTCGACGGCCCTGACCATCCAGTATGCCATGGTAAAGGCGGGCTTGAAGGCCAACGATGCGCCGCTGATCGGCATTGGTGGTGGTGCCAGCGCTGTCGCTGCGATCAAGCAGGGGCAGGTGGATGTGATTGCGCATCTGGATCCTGTCATTGCCAAGCTGGAAGCGGACGGCGATATCAAAATCCTCATTGATACGCGTACGGAAGAAGGCACGCGCGCCCTGTTCGGCGGCTCCAATCCGGCGGCGGTTCTCTATGTGAAAAAGGACTTTGCCGACGCGAACCCCAACACCTCGAAGGCGCTGGTGGGTGTCTTCGTCAAAACGCTGAAATGGCTGCACAGCGCTACGCCGGAAGAGATCGCCGACAGCGTTCCCGCTGAATACCAGCTGGGTGACAAGCCACTTTATCTCAAAGCCATTACCAATTCGTTGCCGACCTACTCGCTGGATGGGGTTCTTCCCATGGAGGGCATGCAGTCGGTTCTCAATACGCTGAAAATCCTCGACCCCGAATTCGCCAATGCGACGATTGACCTTGCCGCGACCTATGATGACCGTTTCATCAAGGGGTGAGGCATAAGGCCCAATGATCATTGCACGGAAGACCACGCGGGACCTGAACGAGGCCCAGGATGTCAATGCCGTTGAGCTCAACGGCATCCATATTGCGTTTCCCCTGCAGGGGGGCGGCACCTATGAGGCTGTCGGTGAGACGAACCTCGTGGTCAGCGACCGCGAGTTCGTGGCGATTGTAGGCCCCACCGGCTGCGGGAAATCGACACTGCTCAATGCCACGGCGGGTCTTCTCAAGCCGGCGCAGGGGCAGGTCCGCACGTTTGCCAAGCCGCTGTCGGGCTTGAACAAACATGCAGGCTATCTCTTCCAGCAGGATTCACTGATGCCCTGGAAGACTGCGATCGACAATGTGGCCATCGGGCTGGAAGTGGCGGGCACGCCGCGCCGCGACGCCCTGGCGCAGGCACGGGTCTGGCTCGGTAAAGTGGGTCTCGCGGCCTTCGCCGACCGCTATCCGCACATGCTGTCGGGCGGTCAGCGCAAGCGCGTGGGGCTGGCGCAGGTGCTGATCCGTCATCCCAAGATATTGCTCATGGACGAGCCGTTCGGACCGCTCGATGCCCAGACACGGCTGATCATGGGTGACCTCCTGCTCGATCTGTGGTCGGCGGACCGCAAGGCGGTGATGTTCGTCACCCACGACCTTGATGAGGCCATCGGTCTTGCCGACCGGGTAATCATCATGTCGGCGGGACCCTCATCCCGCATCATCGGCAATTACACGATCCCGCTGGCCCGACCGCGCAACATGGCCGATATCAAGTCGGAGCCGCAATTCCACGAGGTGCACCGGGAAATCTGGAATGCCTTGAAAGAGGAAGTTCTGAAGGGCTACCGGCAGTCCGAAGAGGTCCGGCCATGAACAGGCTTACACTGATCAGCCTGCAGGTGCTTGTGGCGGTTGTCACCTTGGTGTTTTGGCACATTGCCTCGACGACAACCCTCATCGGCAACCCGAAAACCATCAGCTTTTTCTTTGCCGAACCTCTCGCCGTCGGCAAGCGCATGATCCAGTGGTTCATGGAAGGATCGATCTGGTACCACCTCGGCATCACGCTGACCGAGGCGGCGCTTGCCTTCATCATCGGTTCGCTCGGCGGGGTCATCATCGGGTTCTGGTTTGCCCGCAAGCCCTTGCTCGCTGCGGTGTTCGATCCCTATGTCAAGGCGGCCAATGCCCTGCCGCGCGTCGTGCTCGCGCCGATCTTTGCGTTGTGGCTGGGGCTCGGCATCTGGTCCAAGGTGGCGCTGGGCGTGACGCTGGTGTTCTTCATCGTCTTCTTCAATGTCTATCAGGGCGTCAAGGAAGTCAGTCCCGCCGTTCTTTCCAACGCCCGTATGCTCGGAATGAACGAGCGCCAGCTGCTGCGGCATGTCTACATGCCGTCGGCCCTGTCATGGATGTTCTCGTCGCTGCACACATCCGTGGGTTTTGCCGTGGTCGGTGCGGTGGTGGGTGAATATCTGGGATCCGCTGCCGGGCTCGGCTACCTCATCCACGAGGCCGAAAGCGTGTTCGATGTCACCGGCGTTTTCGCGGGGATGTTCGTGCTGATGGGCTTTGTCATACTGGTGGACTGGCTGGTTACGCTGGTCGAAAACAGGCTGCTCGTCTGGCGGCCCAGGACCTCGGTCATTACCAACAGATAAGAGACCGCCATCGGCATTCCGGTGGCGGTCTTTGCTCAGATGGCCGTCAGATCCGCTCCGCGCGTTTCCTTCGACAGGAGCACGCAGATAATGCCCGGTATGACCATGACCGCTGCGTAGATGATGACCGCATGCGGCGTGCCGGTTGCGTTGAGGAGCAGCGTTGCAATCAGCGGTGCAACAGAGCCGCCGACCACCGAGGCGACCTGATAGCTGATGGACATGGCGGAATAGCGCACATGGGTCGGAAACAGCTCCGTGAAGAACGGGGCCATGCTGCCGACGATAATGCCGTGGAATGTCAGGGTGAGCAGGGTTGCCTGCAGGACCAGACGCGGATCGGCACCGTGCGGCAGGCTGAACAGATAGGCACCCGCAGCAAGGCCGCCAACCAGTCCCAGCAGCATCAATGGCTTGCGGCCAAAACGATCCGAGGCATAGGCTGCGGCCATGATGACGATGACTTCAAGGATCGAGCCCCAGAACAGGGCGCCCACGCCGACGGACCGCGCCAGTCCAAGGAACTGGACGGTGAGAACGAGAAAGAAGGTCGTGAACAGATAGAACAGGGTGTTTTCGGCTGTTTTGACCAGAAACACCTGGCCCATGGGCTTGCTGAAATGCTTGAAGGCTTCCGACAGAGGGGCGGCCGGTACGGATTTGCGCTTTTCGACCAGCTCGATGAAGGCAGGGGATTCCTCCACCTTGCGGCGCATCCAGAAACCAAGGACAACCAGAACGATTGAGAACAGGAACGGCAGGCGCCATGCCCAGTCGACAAAGGCCTGCTCACCGAAGCGTAGGGTCAGGAAGCTGATCGTGGCTGCGGCCAGCACGTTTGCGGCGGGGCCGCCGATCATCGGGAAACTGGTCCAGAAGCCGCGCTGCTTGCCCGGCATGGATTCGGCGACGATGAGCAGCGCTCCGGTGGCTTCGCCGCCCACGGCAATCCCCTGGAAAATGCGCAGCAGCACCAGCAGGGCGGGGGCAAGAACGCCAACCGAGGCATAGGTCGGCAACAGGCCCATGGCAAACGTTGAACCGCCCATCATGGCGAGGCTGACCACAAGCGCGTTCTTGCGGCCGATGCGGTCGCCCAGCACGCCGAAGATGATGCCGCCGAGCGGGCGGGCAATAAAACCAATGGCAAAGGTGCTCAGGCCGAGCAGAATGCCGATTGCCGGGTCGGCGGTCGGAAAAAACGCCTTGTCGAAAACCAGCACCGCGCAGGTGGCGAAAACAAAGAAGTCATACCATTCGATGATGGTGCCCACCGCGCTGGCAAAAAGCAGCCGCGCGCGTTTTCCGAATCCGTCCTGAGCCATGAATTTTCCTCCCAATGGCATGGTTGACCCCGGGAGGCGTTCTACTGGCTCATTTTGTAACCATCAACGCATGCGTTTCAGGTGTTTTTCAGGCCCATTCTCCCCGGCGCATGACGGGGACTGTGCTGCCGTCCGCATTGACGCCATCCACATCGATCTCGCCCGATCCGATCATCCAGTCGATGTGAATGAGGCTCTTGTTGCCGCCGCGTGCTGCAACCTCTTCGGCTGACAGCGTGTCGCCATTGACGAAGCACTTGGAATAGCACTGGCCGAGCGCGATATGGCTCGCGGCATTTTCATCAAACAGGGTGTTGAAGAAGAGAAGGCCGGAAGCAGAGATCGGCGAGGAATGCGGCACCAGCGCCACTTCGCCCAGACGCCGCGCCCCGTCATCGGTGTTCAGCACCTTGTTGAACACCTCTTCGCCGCGCGAAGCCTTCGCCTCGACGATCCTGCCGCCTTCAAAACGCACCGAGATGTCTTCAATCAGCGTGCCCTGATGGGACAGAGGCTTTGTGCTGGAGACATGGCCGTCCACACGCGAGGCGTGCGGCGTGGTGAAAACCTCTTCTGTCGGGATGTTCGGGTTGCAGGTGATGCCATTCTTGGCGGTCGAGGCGCCGCCCTGCCACCGGTGCTCGTCGGCAAGACCGACAACCAGATCGGTACCCGGGCCCTTGAAGTGCAGGGAGGCGAAGTTGAGGCCATTCAGCCATTCGCGGCGTTTGGCAAGCACGGCATTGTGCTCCCGCCATGCGGTGACAGGATCATCAATGTCAACGCGTGATGCGGCAAAGATGGCGTCGGCCAATTTGACAACCGCTGCGTCCTCGGAAAGATCCGGGAAAACCTGCTTTGCCCAGGATGGATTCGGATACGAAACAATGTTCCAGTTGACGTCGAAACCGGCAATTTTCTCCAGTGCCGGCTGATAGGCCTTGGAGGTTGCCCGGTTGGCGCGGGCGACCTTTTCCGGGTCTTCCGCCGAGAGCAGCATCGGATTGTCACCGGCTATGGCAAGCCGCGCTGTGTTCGATGAAAAGGCCTTGGCCATTCCCTCGAAGAGCCATGTGGCGGCGTGGTCGAAACTCTCCGCCGGCGCGTGGCGATAGCGCATCAGCGTTGCTTCTTCGTCCGCATAGAAGGAGGTGACCAGACCGGCGCCCGCCTTGTAGGCGTGCTCGGTGATGCGGCGCACCAGCGGCAGGGCAGCCAGCGGCGCGGTGATCAAGAGGTCCTGCCCCGCTTGCAGTTGCAGGCCGATTTTGACGGCAACTTCGGCCAGACGGTCGAGCTTTGCGGAATCGATGGAGGTGGTCTTTGCGGATGTGGTCATGACGGTTCCAGAGTGACGGCGGAATGGAAAACGGGAGATAAGGCGGGGATCGCGGGATAGTCTGCTCCCCCGACTGTCTGATCAATCCTCGTGGATGAGGCTGTGGTCGCGGCTGTCGCGCATCTTGATATAGACGATCAGGGACAGGCCGATCATGATGGTGACATACCAGAAGAACCAGGTTTCGTGGCCCTTCTCCTTGAATTTCAACGCCACCCATTCGGCAGTGCCGCCAAAGAGCGTGTTGGCAAGCGCATAGGGCAGGGCAACCCCAAGCGCCCGGATATGCGCGGGGAAAAGCTCAGCCTTCACCACGGCGTTGATGGATGTATAACCCGTCACGATCAACAGACCGACCAGCGACAGGGCAAAAGCGGTATAGGGGTTGGTTGTGACCGCCAAAGTCGAGAAGATCGGATAGGTGAAGAGAACGCCGAGAATCCCGAAGCCGACCATCAACGGCTTGCGGCCGATCTTGTCCGAAAGAGCCCCGGCAATCGGCTGGCACAGCATGAAGATCAGCAGGGCAAGCGCGGTGATCTCGGTGGAGGATTCCTTGCTGAAACCGGAGGTGTTGACGAGGAATTTCTGCAGGTACGTGGTGTAGGCATAGAAGGCGAGCGTACCGCCCGATGTCAGCGCCAGAACGGTGAAGGCTTCTTTCGGATAGTGCCGGAACAGGGCAAAACCGCTGGATTTCGGCTTGTCATCGTTCTTGGCGTTGTGAAAGGACTGGGTTTCGGCAAGGCCGCGACGAATGTAGAAAACCGCGATGGCCAGGAAGCCGCCAATGGCGAAAGGAATGCGCCAGCCCCACGCTCCAAGCTGTTCCGGCGTCAGGATACGCTGCAGGATAAGCAGAACCACAAGGGCAACGAGCTGTCCGGAAATCAGCGTCACGTACTGGAAGCTTGAATAGAAGCCGCGACGGTTCTTGCCGGCCATTTCGCTGAGATAGGTTGCGCTGGCGCCATATTCGCCGCCGACGCTCAGGCCCTGCAACAGGCGTGCCAGGACCAGAAGGGTTGGAGCCAGAAGGCCGATCGATTCGTAACCCGGTGTGATGGCAATCAGCAGCGAGCCCAGGCACATCAGCGTCACCGACAGGGTGAGGCCAGCCTTGCGACCCTTGCGGTCGGCATAGATGCCCATGACCCAGGCACCGATCGGGCGCATCAGGAAGCCGACGGCGAAGACAGCTGCGGCGCTCAGAAGCTCGGCGGTCTGGTTGCCGGAAGGGAAAAAGACGGGCGCGAAATAAAGCGTGAAAGCGGCATAGACATACCAGTCATACCATTCGACAAGATTACCCGCTGATCCGCCGATGATGGATTTCAGTCGGGTTTTAACGTCGGGTGCAACGGCAATGGGTGCGGTTTCGGCAATATCGCTCATGAAAATTCCTACCTTTGATTGTGGCTGACCGTCTGCGCGGCGCTGATTTCCGGCATGGCGTTTCTTCGGTGTGAAACAGGGACTCCCTGCCTCCAAGTCTTAGGGCAGCCCCCGCCAGAATTCAAATCCTTATCTGCCCGGCCGATTTTGACGCGATCCGCTGACGTGCAACTGCACCAAAGCGTGATCGAAAAGATCAGAAAATTGCCATGATCCGGGAACTCCCTCTGGCCGGTGCCGTTTTTCACGATGGGAAGGACGCGAGACAAGATACGTTGCACTCGAATACCCCTGTCATTTTGCCCGCAACAATCCTCAGGAGAAGAAGATGGATCTCAACAGACGCGATATGCTCGTCCTCTCGGGCGCCGTGGCAGCCACAACGCTCTTTGCTCCAAACATCCAGGCGCATGCGGCCGCCCCTTTCAAGCAGCCGGAACTGCCCTATGCTGAAGACGCTCTGGCGCCTGTCATCTCCGCGCACACGGTCGGCCTGCATTATGGCAAGCACCATGCGGGCTATTTCAAAAAGCTGAACACCCTGGTGGAAAAGACGCCCTATGCCGACCTTTCCCTTGAAGAAGTGGTGGTGCGGGCGAAGAAGGAAGGCAATGCGCCGGTCTTCAACAATGCGGCGCAGGCTTGGAACCATAACCTGTACTGGCAGCAATTCCAGGGCGGGTCCGCGCCCGCCAAGGGTGCTTTTGCAACGGCGGCAGAAAGCGGCTTTGGTGGGCTCGATGGCCTGAAGAAGAAGATCGTTGCCGAATCAGACAATGTTTTCGGGACAGGCTGGGTCTGGCTGGTCAGGGATGGCGACAAGCTTGCCGTGGCGGGCATGAAAGACGCTGGCGATCCGTTGGCTGAAGGCGGCAAGGCCGTGCTTGGCATCGACGTCTGGGAGCACGCCTATTATCTCGACTATGAAAACCGCCGTGCCGAGCATGTGGCCGCGGTTCTCGACAAGCTGGTTAACTGGCAGTTCGTTTCCGACCGGTTTGACGCCTGATCCGGCTCTGGCTGCGATGGTTCGGAAAATATCCTAGCCGAAATTCGGGACGCGGATGTAGTGTTCGAGCGGGCTGATGTGTCCTTGCGATTCATCATCCTGCCCGTCATCCGCCGCTTCCTGCGCCAGCGCCGCATCCTTCTCCAGGCGCGCCTTGCGGATTTCCTTTTCCGAACTTTCGCCCATGCACAGGGCGCCAAGCAGGATCATGCGCGCCTTGCCGGCAAGGCCGGAATGGTCTTCATCCAGGGCGATATCGAGAATGACCCGGCTGAAATCGGTTGGCTCCGGCGCAGCTTCAGCGGTGTGGCGGCGCCGATTCTCCGCATCGATCAGGCTGTAGAGCTTTTCGCGCAGGTCCGCGCCGACGTTCTCGTATTGAGCTGCAAGGCTCGGTGCAGCCGCGGCGAGCTTCTGCTTTTGCCGCTCCCGGTGCCGTTTCTGTCTCTCTGCGTTGGATAGTGCCATGGGTATGTCTGTGCCGTAACGAACGCGAATCACTTGCATGAACTTGATAGGGGTGTGTTCCCTAACGGGCAACATTATGGTCACGTAACACACAGACTGTGGATAACAATCGTTACGATTGCGTGAGTTACGTAACGCGAGCCGTTATGGCATTGGGCCTCGCCGTAACGCCTGTGACGGAACCATAAGAAGGTGGTGGCGTTCTTTGACGCGCAGGGTTAGGGATATTGCACGATAAGGTTGCAAATCTGTCGGCCTGAATGAATGGAATTGTGAATGGAAACCAAGGCCAATTATCTTGTGGTCAGTATTTTCACCCTGCTGGTGAGTGCGCTGGCCCTTGGTTTCGTCTACTGGATCGAGCGTTTGGGCGACACGCGGCCCACGGCAATGCTTGAGATCCGCATTCCAGGCTCTGTTACGGGACTGGCCGTGAAGAGCCAGGTTCTGTTCAACGGTCTGAAGGTTGGCGACGTGACCCGGCTTTTCGTCGATGCCAGCAATCCCGATGTGGTGATCGCCCAGACGCAGATCGATGCAACCACGCCAATCACGCGGTCGACCCAGGCGCAGCTGGCTTTCGTCCTTTTGACCGGGCAGGCCTATATCGAGCTGAAGGGCGGCAAGAGTTATGAACCGAAGCTCCTTGAAGAAGCGGAAAAGGAAGATACGGTCGCGCGTATCGATATTGACCCGTCATCCCTGAAAACCCTTGTCCAGACGGTGCAGGATGTGCTGCAGCGCGTGGATCGTGCCATGGATGCCACCGAAAACTATCTGGACGAGATGAAAGGGCCGGCGCTCGACCGGGCGCACGAAGCCAAGGCGTTCACCCAGCAGCTTGCCGACAGCACGGATATGATCAACCGTTACGGACAGCGGGCACAGGACGTGCAAGCGGTGATACAGGATGCGCGTGAAACCATGTCGCGGATCAACCAGGCTTCTGTCAAAGTCGACGATGCGCTGACGAAGCTGGACAAGGAACTCTCCGAAGACAAGGGCAGCACGGTCGCCAATATCCGCGAACAGCTGCAATCCTATCGCGATACGGCTGACAGCCTGCAGGCCCGGCTGGCGCCAATCCTGAAAACACTGGGAACCTATACCGGTGAAAAGCTGCGCAACGCGCAAAAGTTTATTTCCGACAGCCGGCGCTCGGTCGAGTCTATCGAACGGGCGATTTCGAACTTTGACAGCAATCCGCGGGACGTTCTGTTCGGTGGAGACAGCAAGGTTCCGGAGTATAACGGGCGGCGCTGAATCCGGGATCGCCGCCGCATAGGCGCTCAAGCTAGTGCTCGACACACCGGCATTCGATGGATAGCGTTGCAACCCTCTATGGGGGATATGATGCGGTTCAATGTGATCGGAACGGGACTTTTGATTGCGGCACTTGCGGGCTGCACGACGCCATCCGGCGGCAGGAGCGGCGAAGCCGCGCTTGTGGCGGATGTCAAACAACTGGTGACCACATCCTATCGGTGCCAGAATGCGCTTGGCCGCGAGCCGCATTACTCCGCCATTGAAAGCAGCGAGACGATCCTCAAGGCGCTTGGCCGCTCACCTGAGGAGGCTGACCGGACCGTTCGCGGCTGGCTGAAAGGCCTGATCGCGTCACCGAGGCAGCCAACGGATATGGACCGCAAGTCGTGCAAGGATACGCTGCTGAAACTGGCGGAGAAAGTCAGGGTCGAATTCGAGGCGCGCAAAACCAGGGGATGATGCATGGCTGAGCCGGAACCCCCGCAATCTGCCTCCCTGTCACCGGTATTGTTTGTTCTGGTGCTTGTGTTCGCTGCCGGTGTGAGTTCGGTTTTGTTCTATCCGGCAATGTCTCTGCTGGGCCGCATTGTCGGGCTGTTCCGGGCGACGGGTTAGCCCCCACATTTCAAACGGTCTTGACGCGTTGCGGACATGTTGCCGTAATCCGTGCGATGTATATTGCCGCGCCTATGGAGGCTTCGTAATGGCTCGCATGTCTGGCATGTTTCTGGTTGTTTTGTTTTTCATTGCTCTGGTTTCCTTCGAGATTCTCAAGAAAGAGCAGATCGCCGGTTCGGGACATGTCATTGCCAAGACGATCGATATCGAGACATTCGACGGGATTACGCTGGAAGGTATCGGCAATGTCCAGATGAAGCAGGGCGACGGCGAGAGTCTCGTCGTCACGACGGACGACAATATCCTCCCGCTGCTGGATATCGGTGTTCGCGGCGGCGATCTCGTGCTTGGCACCCGGGGCAGGATCGAAATCGTGCCGTCGAAAACGGTTGCATACGACATTACGGTCAAGGACCTCAGCCGGGTCACATTGTCCGGTTCCGGCAGCATCCGCGCCGGCGCATTCAAAGGCAGCACGGTGAAGATCGATTTGTCCGGCTCCGGCGATATCCAATTCGACGCGCTGAGCGCTGAGCAGATCCTGCCCCGGGTCACCGGCTCGGGCAGCGTAAAGCTGGACAATATAGCGGCCGGCGATGTCGCTGCCGCGATCACCGGATCGGGGCAGATCAGCCTTGGCGGCAAGGCGCAGACGCAGGAACTCGATCTGGACGGCTCGGGCGCCTATAACAATGGCGACCTGGCCACCGATGCCACGAAGGTGGATATTTCGGGAAGCGGCAGCGCCTTGGTCCAGGCAAAGAACACGCTGGATATTTCGGTGAACGGCAGCGGCAGGGTGGAATATTACGGCCAGCCGGCGGTCGAACAGCGCGGCCACGGTTCGATGCGCGTCACGCCGCTCGGGGAGAGGTAGGCATTCGGGTGGCAGTGCTGTTTGGATTGAAAACAGGAAAACTGATGGGAAAAACGCTTGGAACAGAAAAACACAAGGCGCTGATCGCTTTGCTGATCGCCAAGCGGGAAGCGGCCGGCCTCACGCAGACGCAGCTTGCCGATGCGCTGGGCGAATATCAGTCCTTTGTCGCCCGGCTCGAAAGCGGTCAGCGTCGGGTGGATGTGGTCGAACTGATCGAGCTTGCGAGCATTCTCGGATTTGATGCGGCGCAGATGGTGAAGGCAGTTGAACTGTCCGGCGAAGCGGACCGGGCTTAAGTCTGGAGACGCGTCTTCAGGAAAGTAATGGCGGAGAGGGAGGGATTTGAACCCCCGATGGAGTTGCCCCCATGCCGCATTTCGAGTGCGGTGCTTTCAACCACTCAGCCACCTCTCCGCGTAAAAGCGCCTGTCGTGGACAGACGCCTGATAAAGCCGGGATGTTCTCCCTGCCGATGCCGCGATGTCCCGAAGGACTTGGCTTGAGCGTGCGACGCGCTAGATAGCGGGCAAAGCGCAAGGATACAAGAGCAATTTTGCGTTAAATTTCTTGACTCTCGCATAATCCTCACCTTATAAGCGCCCGACGACTGGCGTGGGGGATTCTCCGCGCCGTTTGTTTTTGAGTCCGGATGCCCGGATCCGCAAGGGTTGCAGGCATCTTTCGATTAATATGTCACGACTGACAAAAAGACGGTTAGCGCCCTTCAAACGGCAAAAAACCGAACCGAACGCCGAAAGGGCATAAAATGTTCGCAGTCATCAAGACCGGTGGTAAGCAGTATCGCGTTGCCGCCAATGACCTTCTGAAGGTCGAGAAAGTTGCCGGCAATGCCGGTGATATCGTTGAATTTGCCGAAGTTCTGATGGTTGGCGTCGGTGCAGACGCTACGATCGGTGCTCCGACCGTTGGCGGCGCGCTGGTCACAGCCGAAGTCGTCGAGCAGGGCCGGGCACGCAAGGTCATCGCTTTCAAGAAGCGTCGCCGCCAGAACTCCAAGCGTACACGCGGTCATCGTCAGGAACTGACGACGATCCGGATCGCCGAGATCCTGACGGGTGGTGCCAAGCCTTCGAAGACTGCCGCTGACAAGCCGGTCAACAAGAAGCCTGCTCCGAAGGTGGAAGCTGCCGCTGCGGAAGCAACCGAGACGAAAGCCGCCCCGAAAGCCAAAGCTGCGCCGAAGAAGGCTGCTGCCAAGGCCGAAAAGCCCGCTTCGGGCGAGTAAGAACAGGTTTAAAGGAGCAATCCCATGGCACACAAAAAAGCTGGTGGTTCGTCGCGCAACGGTCGTGATTCCGAATCAAAGCGTCTTGGCGTGAAGAAGTTTGGCGGCGAGCGCGTGCTTGCTGGCAACATCCTCGTTCGTCAACGCGGCACCAAATGGCATGCGGGCGTCAATGTTGGCATTGGCAAGGATCATACACTCTTCGCACTTGAAGCCGGTGTTGTATCTTTCCGTACCAAAGCCAACGGCCGTAGTTTCGTGTCGATCGTGAACCCGATCGCCGAAGCAGCAGAATAGCTGGTCCTGCTTGAAGCACCGGCGTCCCCATCGGACCCGGTGACTGGCATCCAAGCCAAGAGATCAAAGGGGAGATGGGGTTTCACCCATCTCCCTTTTCGCATCTGGAGGATAGCAAAATGGTTGCCGAATTACTGGAAGACGATGAAGACAGGCTGGATCTGATAGACTGTCCGGTCCTCGTGACCGAACGCCTGGTCCTGCGCGCGCCGCACACCGAGGACGTTGACGCAATTGCCCGTCTCGCCGACAATCCCCGTGTGGCGGAAATGCTTTCCCGCATGCCCCATCCCTACACGCAGGATCATGCGGTGGACTTCGTGCGCCGCGCCAATGCGGGCGAGATCGGCAAATGCGTCTACGCGATTACCCTTGCGCAATCCGGCACCTTCATCGGCTGCTGCGGCATCAATTACCGCCGCAGCAAGGACTTGCGGATGAGCGAGCCTCGCCGGGATGAGCTGGAGATCGGCTATTGGCTGGGCGAACCCCACTGGGGCAAGGGCTATGCCACGGAAACCGCCCATGCGCTGGTGGATCTCGTGTTCCGCGCCACGCAGGTGGAAAAGCTGCACGCGTCGTGCCGGGTCTCCAACATCGGTTCGCGGCGCGTGCTCTACAAGAGCGGGTTCCAGTATGCCAATACCGGCATGATGGATTCGCTCGCTGCAGGCAATGTGCCCGTCGAACGCTACATGCTGGATCGCCGGACATGGATCGGGCTTCGCAGCTGGAACGCATAAATTACAATTGGCCGCCGCGATCTCTTGCGACGGCCAGTTTTCTTCCCGCGTATTTTCCTGTAATGGCTCGGGACATCAAAAAGGACTGAACTTCCATGAAATTTCTCGATCAGGCGAAAGTCTATATCCGCTCCGGCGATGGTGGTGCCGGCTCGGTATCGTTCCGCCGTGAAAAATTTCTGGAATTCGGCGGTCCCGATGGCGGTGATGGCGGGCGCGGCGGTGACGTCTGGGCCGAGGCCGTGGACGGTCTCAACACGCTGATCGACTATCGCTACCAGCAGCATTTCAAGGCCAAGACCGGCATGCACGGCATGGGCCGCAACATGACTGGCGGCAAGGGCGCCGATGTGGTGCTCAAGGTTCCCGTGGGAACGCAGATTTTTGAAGACGACAACGAAACCCTGATCTACGATTTTACCGCCGTGGGGCAGCGTTACCGTCTTGCCAAGGGCGGCAATGGCGGCTTCGGCAATCTGCACTTCAAGACATCGACCAACCAGGCGCCGCGCCGCGCCAATCCGGGACTCGAGGGTGAGGAGCGCAATCTGTGGCTGCGGCTGAAACTGATCGCCGATGCCGGTCTTCTCGGCAAGCCGAATGCCGGGAAGTCGACATTTCTCGCCAGCGTGACGGCAGCCAAGCCGAAAATCGCCGACTATCCCTTCACCACCCTGCATCCGAATCTGGGCGTTGCCCGCGTCGATGCGCGCGAATTCGTCATTGCCGATATTCCGGGATTGATCGAAGGCGCACATGAGGGCGTCGGCATCGGCGACCGGTTCCTTGGTCATGTCGAGCGCACGCGGGTTCTCCTGCATCTGGTTTCAGCACAGGAAGAGAATGTGGCCGAGGCCTACAAGACCGTGCGCACCGAGCTTGAAGCCTATGGCCACGGGCTTGCCGACAAGCTGGAGATCGTGGCGCTGAGCCAGATCGATACGCTGGATGCCGCGGCGCGCAAAAAGAAGGTGGCCGCGTTGAAAAAGGCCGCGGGCCGCGAGCCGATGCTGCTGTCTTCGGTCAGCCGCGAGGGTGTCGAGCAGGTGCTGCGGGCCTTGTCTGCGATCATTCTCGAATCGCGCCAGTCAGAGGCCCCGGCAGAGGTCGATACCCGCTTCAAATATTGAGTGCATCATGTCCGTGCAGAACGAGCTCGCTTCTCCCGCCACCATCAAGCTTTCCGCCTATCGGCGGATCGTGGTCAAGATCGGTTCGGCATTGCTGGTGGACCGCGCCAAGGGGCTGAAGCGCGACTGGCTGGAGAGCCTCGGCGCCGATGTGGCAAAGCTGGTGCAGGCCGGTGTCGAAGTGATGATCGTCTCCTCCGGCGCCATCGCCCTTGGGCGGACGGTGCTCGGACTGCCGAAGGGCGCGCTGCGGCTGGAGGAAAGCCAGGCTGCGGCTGCGGCGGGCCAGATCGAACTTGCCAAAGCCTATTCCGAGGTGCTGGGCGGGCATCAGCTGCGCGCGGGCCAAATTCTCCTGACCCTGTCGGATACCGAGGAACGCCGCCGCTATCTCAATGCCCGCGCCACGGTCGGCACCCTGCTGCGGCTCAAGGCCGTACCCGTCATCAATGAGAATGACACGGTGGCGACCACGGAAATCCGTTATGGCGACAATGACCGCCTTGCCGCGCGGGTGGCGACGATGATGGGGGCGGACCTTCTGATTCTCCTGTCCGACATTGACGGGCTCTATACCGCGCCGCCGCATCAGAATCCCGATGCGCAGTTCCTGCCGGTTGTCGACGCCATCACCCCTGACATCGAGGCCATGGCCGGCGCGGCCGCGTCGGAATATTCGCGCGGCGGCATGAAGACCAAGCTCGATGCGGGCAAGATTGCCAATGCGGCGGGCACGGCGATGATCATTGCGTCCGGCACGCGCATGCATCCGCTGGGTGCCATCGATGCGGGCGAGCGGTCGACGCTGTTCAAGCCGAGCCTCAATCCGGTGAATGCATGGAAGACGTGGATATCGGGCAATCTCGAGCCGGCCGGGCGGCTGGTGATCGACGAGGGTGCGCTTGCGGCGCTCAAATCCGGCAAATCGCTTCTGGCTGCCGGTGTCCGTGACGTTGCCGGTCAGTTCACCCGCGGCGATACGGTTGCGGTTGTCGGTCCGGATGGACGCGAAGCCGCGCGCGGCCTTATTGCGTACGATGCCGCAGATGCCGTAAGGATTGCAGGACGCAAGACCAATGAGATTGCCGCGATCCTCGGTTACGATGCCCGGTCGGCGATGATTCACCGGGATGATCTGGTTGTACGCGTAGCAAAACGTGCTGCGAAGGAGTGAGAAATGCTGGGACGGGTCGAACCGATTGACGACGTTGCTGAATTGATGGCCGGAATCGGCCGCAAGGCCCGTGCCGCTGCCCAGCCGCTGTCCATCGCTTCACCGGAACAGAAAATGATTGCCCTGATCGCCATGGCGGATGCGGTGGATCGCCGTGCCCCGGAGATTCTGGACGCCAACCGGCAGGATATGGCCGATGGTGAAAAGGCAGGAATGGCCGCCTCGCTGCTCGACCGGCTGAAACTCGATGCCGGCCGTATCGCCGCGATCTCGGAAAGCATCCGCACCATTGCCGCCCTCAAGGATCCCGTCGGGGACATCATTGCCGAATGGGACCGTCCCAATGGCCTGCACATCGAGCGCGTGCGCACGCCGCTCGGTGTTATCGGCGTGATTTACGAAAGCCGCCCGAATGTAACAGCCGATGCGGGTGCCCTTTGCCTGAAGTCGGGCAATGCCGTCATCCTGCGCGGCGGGTCGGATTCCGCCCATTCCTCCCGCGCCATCCATGCGGCGCTGACCGAAGGGCTCGAAGCGGCGGGGTTGCCCAGGGATGCCATCCAGCTCATCCCGGTGACGGACCGTGCAGCGGTCGGTGAAATGCTGAAGGGGCTGGACGGCAATCTCGACGTCATTATTCCCCGTGGCGGCAAGAGTCTCGTGGCCCGGGTACAGGCGGAAGCGCGTGTGCCGGTCTTTGCCCATCTGGAAGGGCTCTGCCATCTCTATGTTGACGCCTCGGCCGATCTCGACATGGCGCGCCGGATTATCGTCAATGCCAAGATGCGCCGGACCGGCGTCTGCGGTTCGGCCGAGACACTGCTGCTCGACCGGCTGATCGCCCCCGCCCGCCTGTTGCCGCTGCTTGAGGATTTGCAGGCAGCAGGGTGCGAAATTCGCGGTGATGCCGCAGTGGTCCAGCTGTTTGCCGAAGCAAAACCGGCGACGGAGGAAGACTGGTCGACGGAATATCTCGATGCCATCATATCCGTGAAGCTGGTTGACGGTATTGGCGACGCGATCGCGCATATCAATCATTATTCGTCCCACCATACGGAAGCGGTGATTGCCGAGGACATGCATGTGGTTGAGCGGTTCTTCAACGAAATCGACTCTGCCATCCTGCTGCACAACGCCTCGACACAGTTTGCCGACGGCGGTGAATTCGGCATGGGTGCGGAAATCGGCATCGCGACGGGCAAGATGCACGCACGGGGCCCTGTGGGTGTGGAGCAATTGACATCCTTCAAATACCGCGTGCGCGGCAATGGCCAGACCCGCCCGTGACATCCATCGATGCGTTACGTCACGATTTTCCCGGCGTGAGCGACGCGCATCTGCGCATGCCTTTCGTTGAAAAGGGCATGACCGTCGGGCTGTTTGGCGGATCGTTCAATCCGCCCCATGCGGGCCACGCGCTGGTTGCGGAAATCTCGCTGCGCCGGCTGCAGCTCGACCAGCTCTGGTGGATCGTTACGCCGGGCAATCCGCTGAAGGACACGCGCCATCTGGCCCCTCTGGCGGAACGGCTGAAATTGTGCGAGCAGCAGGTGCATGACCCGCGCATCAAGGTGACGGCGTTCGAAGCGGCCTATAATGTGCGCTACACGGCCGACACGCTGGCTTTGATCAAGGCGCGCAATCCGGGTGTGAATTTTGTCTGGATCATGGGAGCGGACAATCTTGCCGATTTTCACCGCTGGCAGCGCTGGCAGAAGATTGCCATGACGTTTCCCATCGCCGTGATCGACCGTCCGGGCTCGACCCTGGCATTTCTCTCGTCGCGCATGGCCAAGACGTTTGACTATGCCCGCTTCGATGAGGATGACGCCCCGCTGCTGGCACGGGCACCCGCGCCGGCCTGGACTTTTATCCACGGGCCGCGTTCATCGCTGTCATCGACGGCGATACGCAACGGAGCCGTAAAACGGCAGGAATGAAAACGTGAACAAAGGCCGTGTCGCGACGTCTTGAAAGTGTCATGCGACTCTGCCTATCTTAATAACGTGCAGCAAGATTAAAGGCTGCGGCGCGTTGTTCTTATTGGAAAGGAAATACACTGAGAACAGCAATTCAGAAGAAGGATGCCTTGGCACCTTCAACGGCGGAGATGAACGGTGCAACTTCCGTTTCTCTTGCCCTCCAGACGGTCCTTGCCAGTCTCGATGACTCCAAGGCTGAAAAAATTGTCCCCATCGATCTTCGCGGAAAATCTGTCATCGGCGACCATATGGTCATCGCATCGGGCCGTTCGCACCGTCACGTAACGGCGGTGGCTGATCAGCTCCTGCGTGCGCTGAAGGAAAGCGGTCACGGAAACAATGCGAAGGTTGAAGGTCTTTCCAGCGGTGACTGGGTGCTGATCGACACGGGCGATATCATCATCCATATTTTCCGTCCTGAAGTGCGTGAGTTCTACAACATCGAAAAGATGTGGCAGGCTCCCGAACTTGACGGGGAAACCGTACATTAGAGCAAAGTGTGCCGTTACGGCACACGGAGCCTTGTGTGAGAAAGTTCTGACGGATCGGGGTATCCCGGCATAACGCCAGCGGGATGCGTCGGGCGGCTTACTGGATATGGACCGGTCATGCGCCGGAGAGCTATTCTTCGCGCCAAGTGACAAAGGACTGGACGTGCCATGCGTATCACCGTTTTTGCCGTGGGCCGGATGAAATCTGGCCCCGAACGGGAACTGGCAGACCGTTATTTCGACCGGTTGAAGAAAACCGGTTCGCCGCTTGGCCTCGAATTCAACTCCGTCACCGAAATCACCGAAAGCCGCGCCCAGCAGCCGGACCTGCGCAAACAGGAAGAGTCCGCCAAAGTGCTGGAGGCGCTGGATCAGGGCGGCGTGCTCGTTCTTCTCGATGAGCGCGGCAAGACCATGCCATCGGAAGACTTCGCCAATGCAATCGCCCGGTTTCGCGACGACGGTAAACGCCAGCTGCTCCTGGCGATAGGCGGGCCCGACGGCCACGATGCGGATTTAAGGAAGCGTGCCGATCTTGTGCTGGCGCTGGGTGCCATGACCTGGCCGCACCAGATTGTCCGGATTCTCGTGGCGGAACAGCTCTACCGCGCGACCACGATTCTTTCCGGGCACCCGTATCACCGGGTGTGAAGTGTTTTCGCCACCTCCGGCCGGAGGTGGCGAAAAACGAGGCCCGTAATGCCGATCAATAATCGTCCGGCTGGTAGTAACGGTCATCGCGGTATTCACGCCGGTAGTCGCGGCGGGGATAGCGATCATCCCGCCAACGCGGACGATCATTCTGATCCCGCCAGCGCGGACGCTCGGCACTGTCGGCAAAGACCGCCGAGCAGCCCTTGTCCACCCAGATGGTGCCGCGGCTGAAGCCCCAGCTCTGGCCGGGAATGCAGGCCGAACCCGAAAGCTGCCGGATGATCCGCGGCCGGCGCATGTCGGTCTCGCACTCATTGTAGCGGAAGCTGCGTGATTCGCATCTGATGGGCCGTTCCTGCGCCTGTGCGGCTGGAACCGTTGCGAACTGCATACCCCCCAGGGTCACAGCCAAAGCTAGTATATATCGGTACATTTTCCCTCTCCGATATGATGACAACACACGCTGAAAGCGCATGTGTTCAAGGCGCAATTGTGGTGTTTGTTCCGTGCTCGTCAATCACATTTCCACCGCTGCCTGTTATGCTTTGTCAGGTGAATCGTCCAGTCTCGCTGTTCACGAGATCGGAGATGAAGCTGGAGACCGCCGTGATGCGGCGCAGGGTGCGTACGGATTCGTGGTAGGCAAGCCAATAGGACCGGTGAATCGTCCGTTCCGGCAGGACCGGCACAAGGTCGGGATATTCCCGTGCGATGAATGTATGCAGAATGCCGATGCCCGCCCCGGCCTTCACCGCTTCCACCTGTCCGATGGCACTGGAAATCTCGAAAGCGGGGCGCCATTCGCGGGTGATTTCAGGCGCATAATTCAGCGAAGGGCTGATGACCAGGTCGTCGACATAACCGACCAGCCGGTGCGCCGCGAGATCTTCGATGCTGCGGGGTGCCGGGTGCGCAGCCAGATAGGACCGGCTGGCGTAGAGGCAGAGCGTGTAGTCGACGAGCTTTTTCGCCACGAGGCGGCCCTGATCGGGCCGGTCGACCGTAATGGCTATGTCAGCCTCGCGCCGTGACAGCGAGAAGGAGCGGGGAACCGGAACAAGCTGGATCTTGAGATCGGGATAGCGGGCGGTGAGGGTGGCAAGGCGCGGTGCGAGGAAGGAGACACCGAAGCCATCCGGCGCGCCAATGCGCACCGATCCGGAAATGGACACATCGGCATCGCCAAGCGAGGAGCGGATCGACAGCATTTCAGCTTCCATGCGCTCAGCTGACAGGAGGAATTCTTCACCGGCATGGGTCAGCTCGCAGCCGTTGGTGCGGCGGGTCAGCAGCTTGGTGTTGATGTCATTTTCCAGCGCGGTGAGACGGCGCGCCACGGTCGCATGGTTGACGCCAAGCCGTTTGGCCGCGCCGAGTATTTGACCCGAACGCGCGACAGCCAGAAAAATCCGTACATCGTCCCAGCTCATCGTTTGACCTCCTGTGCTATTCGTACTTCAATTTTTGCACAACGGATACGCTTTCGCTCGGCTTGCAATAAAAAATTTGAAGCGCGATGATAGGGCAACGAAATTCAGTCAATCCCAGGGAGGTTGCTCGCAATGCGTGAAGTCGGACATTTTATCGGTGGCAAGCATGTCGCCGGAACAAGCGGTCGTACGACCGAAATTTTCCAGCCCATGGACGGCACCGTTCAGGGCCGCGTGGCGCTGGCAACCCCCAATGAAGTGCGCGCTGCCATTGCCAATGCCAAGGCGGCTCAGCCGGCATGGGCCGCAACCAACCCGCAGCGCCGTGCGCGCGTGTTGCGCAAGTTCCTTGATCTCGTCGAAGCCGAATACGACTCGCTTGCCGAACTTCTGGCGCGCGAGCATGGCAAGACCATTCCCGATGCCAAGGGCGATATCCAGCGCGGTCTGGAAGTGGTTGAAGTTTGCCTCGGCTCAGCCCACATGCTCAAGGGCGAGTTCACCGACAATGCCGGCACGGGCATCGATGTTTATTCCATGCGCCAGCCGCTCGGCGTCGTTGCCGGTATCACCCCATTCAATTTCCCGGCAATGATTCCGCTGTGGAAGGCCGGTCCGGCGATTGCATCGGGCAATGCCTTCATTCTGAAGCCTTCCGAGCGCGATCCGGGCGTGCCGATGCGTCTGGCCGAACTCTTCATCGAGGCCGGTTTGCCGGCGGGCATCTTCAATGTCGTCAATGGCGACAAGGAAGCTGTCGACACCATTCTCGATGATCCGGATATCAAGGCTGTCGGCTTTGTCGGCTCGACGCCGATTGCCCAGTACATCTATTCGCGCGCCACGGCCAACGGCAAGCGTGCCCAGTGCTTCGGCGGTGCCAAGAACCACATGATCATCATGCCCGATGCGGACATGGACCAGACAGTTGATGCCCTCATCGGTGCCGGTTACGGTTCAGCGGGCGAGCGCTGCATGGCGATCTCCGTTGCCGTTCCCGTCGGCAAGGATACCGCGGATCGTCTCGTCGAGCGCCTGATCCCCCGGGTTGAAAGCCTGAAGGTCGGACCCTCCACCGATGCGTCGGCGGATTACGGCCCGGTTGTGACCCGGCAGGCGCTGGATCGCATCAAAGGCTATGTCGATCTGGGCATCCAGGAAGGTGCGAAGCTCGTCGTCGACGGCCGCGGCTTCAAGATGCAGGGCTATGAGAACGGCTTCTACATGGGCGGCTGCCTGTTCGATCATGTCACGCCTGACATGCGCATCTACAAGGAAGAAATTTTTGGTCCGGTTCTGGGCATTGTCCGCGCCGATACCTATGAGGATGCGATCCGTCTGCCGAATGAACACGAATACGGCAATGGCGTTGCGATCTTCACCCGTGACGGCGATGCTGCCCGGGATTTTGCCTCGCGCGTTCAGGTCGGCATGGTTGGTATCAATGTGCCAATTCCGGTTCCGATCGCCTATTACACCTTCGGCGGCTGGAAGGGTTCCGGCTTCGGCGATCTGAACCAGCATGGCCCGGATGCATTCCGCTTCTACACCAAGACCAAGACCGTCACATCGCGCTGGCCGTCGGGCGTCAAGGACGGGGCCGAGTTCGTCATTCCGACGATGAAGTAAATCGCTTTGAGCTTTGAAATCGCCGTCCAGTTCCGCACCGGGCGGCGATTTTCTTTTGGGCGAAACCCGGTTTACGGGGCCATTGTCCGGAGATAGCCGATCAGCCGGGTCGCCTCGTCGGCGGCCTTGTCCGGTTCGCGGGCGATGATCGCCTTGATCAGCGCCGTGTGCGCCCCGGCGGATTGTTCGAGGCTGCCGGGCCGCTGCAGGCGGAACCAGAACCGGCGGCTATGGGTTTGCAGCGGGGACGCGAGACGGGCCGCATAGGGGTTTTCCGCCGCCTGTCCGAGCACCGTATCGAAAATCTTGTCGGCGTTGAGAAAGCCGATCACATCGTTGCCGGAGCGTGCAGCCATCATCGCGTCGGATGCCGCCTTCAGTCTTTCATGGTGTAGCGATGCGCCATAGAGCGCCGCATCGCGTGCAAGAACCCGCTCGACACCCTCGCGTGCATCGAGAACCTTGGTAAAGTCCTGCGGATTGAGCGCGGCAATGGCAATGCCCGAGCGGGGGCGAATTTCCATTAAGCCTTCCCAGGCCAGCTTCTGCACCGCTTCGCGCACCGGCGTGCGGCCCATATTGGTAACGTCCGTGAGCGTGCGCTCGTTGACGACCGCGCCAGGCTCAAGCTTCAGCGTGACGATCATCTCTTCGATCTGGCGATAGGCCAGTTCAGCAAGACTTTCGCCCGTCTGGGCCATGGTGTGGACTGCGGTTTGATCCATCAGATAAACTTTCTTTTCAAGGCAATTGACAGCCACACGTCATATAGATATATTTCTGATATATCAAGAAGGAGAAGAGACATGTGGTCAGGCGTTTTCCCTGCGGTTACAACCAAATTTACTGAAGATGATAAACTCGATCACAAGGAAATGGAACGTTGCTTCTCGCTCCTGATGGATGCGGGTTGCGATGGTTTGATTGTTGCAGGTTCGCTCGGCGAAGGCCCGATGCTCAGCCACGAGGAAAAACTCGCGGTGCTGAAAACGGCGCAGGGTGTTGCCAAGGGCAAGCCGGTGCTTCTCACCATCAATGAAGCGGCAACCCGCGATGGCGCCGCGCTTGCCAAGCAGGCGGCCAAGGCCGGTGCCGACGGCCTCATGCTGGTTCCAAGCCCGATCTATCATACGGACCCGGAAGAAACGGTCACCACTTTGAAGGCCGTTGCTGCTGCCGGCGATCTGCCCGTGATGATCTATTCGAACCGCATTGCCTATCGCGTCGATGTGACCAGCGAAATCCTGGCGGAACTTGCGTCCGACAAGCATTTCGTGGCGATCAAGGAATCCTCCGACGACGTGCGCCGCACCACCGATATCATCAATACGTTCGGCAAGCGTTACGACCTCTTCACCGGCGTCGACAACCTTGCTTTCGAAGCGCTGACTGCAGGCGCCATCGGTTGGGTTGCCGGGCTGGTCACGGCCTTCCCGAAAGAGACCGTTGCGATCTACAAGCTCATCGGTGCCGGCCGCTATGCCGAGGCACTGGATATCTATCGCTGGTTCCGCCCCTTGCTTGACCTCGATGTCTCCACCTATCTTGTGCAGAACATCAAACTGGCGGAAGTCCATGAAATCGGAACCAATGATCGCGTGCGTCTGCCGCGGCAGCCTTTGCGCGGTGCGCGCCGGGCGGCTGTCGACACGATCGTCAGGGATGCCATGGCATCGCGGCCGAAGCTGCCTGTTCTCTGAGGCTGCGCCATGAGCGCTGCTCCGGAAAAGCATGATGTTGTCATTGTCGGCGCCGGTATCATCGGCGTCGCCATCGCAGCTTTTCTGGGCGAAGCCGGGCGCAAGGTTCTGGTGATCGATCACCAGGGCATCTGCGAGGGGACGAGTTCCGGCAATGCCGGGGCCCTGGCTTTTTCCGACATATTGCCGATGGCCTCGAAAGGGGTCATGGCCAAGGTTCCGGGCTGGCTGATGGACCCGCTCGGGCCGTTCACCATCCGGCCGTCCTACCTTCCCAGGCTGGCGCCATGGCTCTACCGGTTCTGGCGCGCCAGCCGGCCGGACGTGCTGGAGCACACCACGGTGGCGCAGGGCGCGATGATGCGCCTCGCCGAGCCGGAAATGCTGGATCTGATGCTGCGCGCCGGTATCCGCCATATGGTGCGCGAGGATGGTTCGCTTGAGCTTTACGAGAGCGAGCACGAGCTCAATCTCTGTCTGCCCGGCTGGGCGGCACGGGAGAGGGCGGGCATCGCCTTCGAACATTTGCGCGGCGAAGCACTGGCCGCATGTCAGCCGGGTCTGGCACGGCGCTTTGTCGCCGGAACGTTCGTTCCGGGATGGAAGACAGTCAGCGATCCCAAACATGTCGGCAAAGGGCTGTGGGCCCATGCGGAAAAACTGGGCGCCCGCTTCGAGCGCGCAGACGTCGTTTCCGTCAGCGCGAACGATACGGGTGGTACAGTCACGCTTGCCGATGGGCGGACGGTCGAAACAGGCAAGCTCATCATTGCGGCCGGAGCCTGGTCACACCGGCTGGCGCGGCATCTCGGAGACCATATTCCGCTGGAGACGGAGCGCGGCTACAACACCACATTGCCTGTCGGGGCCTTTGATCTGAAACGCCAGTTGATTTTCTCCGGTCACGGATTCGTCGTAACACCGCTCGAAACCGGCGTGCGCGTCGGCGGAGCCGTCGAACTGGGCGGTCTCGACTTGCCCCCCAATTACAAGCGCTCGGACGTCATGCTGCAGAAAGCGAAGGCTTTCCTGCCGGATCTCGATGTATCCGGCGGGAGGCAATGGATGGGATATCGTCCGTCGATGCCCGATTCCCTGCCGGTTATCGGCTATTCCAGGCAAAGCAAAAATGTTCTCTATGCCTTTGGCCACGGACATCTGGGCTTGACCCAGTCCGCCGCCACGGGACGACTGATCTGCGATCTCATCGAAGGCCGGCGGCCGTCGATCCCGATCGATCCCTTTAATCCGCAACGCTTTTAGGACCCTGTACATCATGGCGCGTCATTCCTTCTTCTGTGTCGACGGTCACACCTGTGGTAACCCGGTACGTCTCGTGGCAGGGGGAGGGCCAAACCTCACCGGCTCGACCATGATGGAAAAGCGGGCGCATTTCCTGCGCGAATTCGACTGGATCCGCACCGGTCTGATGTTCGAGCCGCGCGGCCACGACATGATGTCCGGTTCCATTCTCTATCCGCCAACCCGCGAGGATTGCGATGTGGCGGTGCTGTTCATCGAGACGTCGGGCTGTCTGCCCATGTGCGGCCACGGCACCATCGGCACGGTGACGATGGCGATTGAACACGGCCTGATTACCCCGAAGACACCGGGCATATTGAGGCTGGATACCCCGGCCGGTCTGGTGGTCGCCGAGTACACGCAGGAAGGCCAGTATGTCACCAGCGTGCGTATCACCAACGTTCCGGCCTTTCTCTATGCGGAAGGGCTCGAAGTGGAATGTCCGGATCTCGGGACACTGCATGTGGATGTTGCCTATGGCGGCAATTTCTATGCAATCGTCGATCCGCAGAAAAACTTCCGGGATATGGCGGATTACCGGGCGCTCGATCTTATCGGCTGGAGCCCGGTTTTGCGCGAGCGTCTGAACGAGCGATATACGTTCCAGCACCCGGAAAAGCCCGATATCAACACACTCAGTCATATCCTGTGGACCGGGGCGGCGACCAAGCCGGAAGCGCATGCGCGCAATGCCGTGTTCTACGGTGACAAGGCGATTGACCGCTCCCCCTGCGGCACGGGTACATCGGCCCGCATGGCGCAACTGACGGCAAAGGGAAAATTGAAGCCTGGAGACGACTTCGTGCATGAATCGATCATCGGCTCGCTGTTTCATGGCCGGGTGGAATCGGCCACCCATGTCGGCGATCGCGATGCAATAATACCCTCGGTCGCGGGGTGGGCGCGGATGACCGGTTACAGCACGATCTTTATCGATGATCGCGATCCCTTCGCTCACGGCTTTGTGGTCAAGTGAGCCTCACCAGGCTCGTTCCGACAATAAGGCGGGGATAGGTAATTCGGTTAAATCAGAGGCATTTGCTGTAAATTTCGTCAACAAATGACGAAAATTTGGTGAAAAATTTCGCACGGAGTATGCAAGCAAATGTGATGCCGCTGTTTGTGCTAAAAAAGCTGTTGCTTTCTTTAACGCAGACGTTACGTGTAAAGAGGTTGGGGTAAACGGGAACCGGATAAAAAAACCGGATAAGAAACTTCCCAATGAAAATGAGGGGTATCGTTGCGATGGAGTACTTCATCCAGCAATCGATCAACGGTCTGACACTCGGTTCAATCTACGGACTGATCGCAATCGGCTATACGATGGTCTACGGGATCATCGGCATGATCAACTTCGCCCATGGCGACGTTTTCATGCTTGGCGCGTTCATGGCGATGATCGTTTTTCTTGCTTTAACCACGTTTATCGGCGGTGTGCCTGTTGTGCTGGCGCTGCTCCTTATGATGCTTGTCGCCATGCTGCTGACAGGGTTGTGGAGCTGGACAATCGAGCGTCTTGCCTACCGGCCGCTACGCGGATCGTTCCGCCTCGCGCCGTTGATCACGGCGATCGGCATGTCGATCGCGCTGTCCAATTTCGTGCAGGTCACACAGGGCCCGCGCAACAAGCCGATCCCGCCGCTCGTCAATGGCGGTGTGACAATCTACGGCACGGGCATCACCATCGCCTACAAGCAGATGGTGATCGTTATCGTCACCGCGATCCTGCTTGCCGCATTCTGGTATCTGGTCAACCGGACTACGCTCGGGCGGGCCCAGCGTTCCTGCGAGCAGGACCGCAAGATGGCCGCACTCCTCGGTATCGACGTGGACAAGACGATTTCCATGACCTTCGTCATGGGCGCCATGCTCGCTGCGGTCGCCGGAACGCTCTACCTCATGTTCTACGGTGTCATCTCCTTCACCGATGGTTTCACACCCGGCGTCAAGGCGTTCACGGCCGCGGTGCTCGGCGGTATCGGCTCATTGCCCGGTGCGGTGGTCGGCGGCCTGCTGATCGGGCTGATCGAAGCGCTGTGGTCTGCCTATTTCTCCATCGATTACAAGGATGTGGCTGCATTTTCGATCCTCGCAATCGTCCTGATCTTCCTGCCCTCCGGCATTCTTGGTCGGCCCGAAGTCGAAAAGGTCTGAGCTTATGGCTGATATCCAATCTTCAGGACAGGATTCCGTCTACGTGAAAGCCGCCAGGGAAGCGGTGATTACCGGAATCATCGCGTTCGGCCTGTTCTTCCTTGTCATTGGTTTCCGCACCGACCAGAACATCAACAATGAACTGGTTCTCGCCCAGCGCTGGGGCTTGCTGGCGATCTTCGTGGCCGTGGCTGCCATTGGGCGCTTCATCTTCGCAGCGTTCATCACGCCCTCACGGGAGCAGGCGAAGCTGGCCAAAAGCAAGGTGCCAGCCGCTGCCAAGATCGACCGGCGCTCGCTGAAGGCAACGGTGTCGCGGTTTGGCCTTGCCCTGCTTTTCACCTACCCCTTCGTCGTCATCCTGATCCTGGCGCTGATCCAGTTCGCGGTGACCGGACAATGGTCGTTCCAGAGCGGCGTGCAGGGCTCGCTCAAATATGTCGACAATTTCGGTATCCAGATCCTGATCTACGTCATGCTGGCATGGGGTCTGAACATCGTCGTGGGTCTCGCTGGCCTGCTCGATCTTGGGTATGTCGCCTTCTATGCGGTTGGCGCCTACTCCTACGCCCTGCTCTCCGCGCATTTCGGCCTGTCCTTCTGGCTGCTCCTGCCGATGGCCGGTATCTTTGCCGCCACGTGGGGCATTGTGCTCGGCTTTCCGGTGCTGCGGCTGCGGGGTGACTATCTTGCCATTGTCACGCTGGCCTTTGGTGAGATCATCCGTCTTGTGCTGATCAACTGGACCGTTGTGACCAAGGGCACATTCGGTATTTCCGGCATTGCCAAGGCCACCCTGTTCGGCATTCCCTTCACGCCGGGCCCCACCGGTTTTGCTGCCATGTTCGGCCTGCCGAACTCCGGCGTCTACTACAAGATTTTCCTCTATTATCTCATTCTGTTCCTTGCTCTCCTGACCGCCTGGGTGACGATCCGCCTGCGCCGCATGCCGATTGGCCGTGCCTGGGAGGCGTTGCGCGAGGACGAGATCGCCTGCCGGTCCCTCGGCATCAACACGACGACCACCAAGCTGACGGCTTTTGCCACCGGCGCGATGTTCGGCGGGTTTGCCGGATCGTTCTTCGCTGCCCGCCAGGGGTTCGTCAGTCCCGAATCCTTCGTGTTCCTCGAATCGGCGATCATTCTTGCCATCGTCGTGCTCGGCGGCATGGGATCGCTCATCGGTATCGCCATCGCGGCGGCGGTGATGATCGGCGGTACGGAACTCCTGCGCGAACTGGAATTCCTCAAGCTGATCTTCGGCAACGATTTTACGCCGGAACTCTATCGTATGCTGCTGTTCGGTCTCGCCATGATTGTCGTCATGGTGTGGAAGCCGCGCGGATTTGTCGGTAACCGGGAACCGAGTGCCTTCCTGCACGAGCGCAAGATGATCTCCAGCGAGTTTACGAAAGAAGGGCACGGCTGATGGTTTCGGAAGTGCGTAACAATCCCAGCGCCGTGCTGCGCGTTGAACATCTCTCGATGAAGTTTGGCGGGCTTATCGCCATCAACGACCTGAACTTCGAAGCCAAGCGCGGGGACATCACCGCCCTGATCGGCCCGAACGGTGCAGGCAAGACCACGGTGTTCAATTGCATCACCGGATTTTACAAGCCGACCGAAGGCATGCTGACCATGACCCGGCAGAATGGCGAGGAATATCTTCTGGAGCGCATGGCCGACTTCGTCATCACCAAGAAGGCGAAAGTGGCACGCACGTTTCAGAACATCCGGCTGTTCTCGGGGCTGACCGTTCTGGAGAACCTGCTGGTCGCCCAGCATAATCCCCTGATGCTGTCGTCGGGTTATACGATCCTCGGTCTTCTCGGCTTTCCCACCTACAAGAAGGCCGCTGCCGACGCGATCGAGAAAGCCCGTTTCTGGCTGCAGAAGATCAACCTCATCGACCGCGCCGACGATCCGGCAGGCGATCTGCCCTATGGCGCGCAGCGGCGTCTCGAGATCGCCCGTGCCATGTGCACCGATCCGGAGCTTCTCTGCCTGGACGAACCCGCCGCTGGTCTCAACGCGCGTGAATCGGCGGAGCTGAACCAGCTGCTGCTGAGCATCCGCGATGAAACCGGGACCTCGATCATCCTGATCGAGCATGACATGTCCGTGGTGATGGAAATCTCCGATCACGTCGTTGTTCTGGAATACGGCACGAAGATTTCCGACGGAACGCCGGCGAGCGTGAAGAATGACCCGAAGGTCATTGCCGCCTATCTCGGTGTCGAGGACGAAGAGGTGGTCGAGCTGATCGAGCACGCAGCGGCGACCGGCGCTGATGATATCACGGCGGCCGTTGATCTTTTGTCCACGGAGGCCATCCAGGAAATCACGGAGACGCACCCGGAAGCGCCTGCTGCTGCAACCGCCGAAGCCGCGGCAAAGCCCGCCGGTCCGGCAATCAAGGCGGGAGCAACCGCCAATGCGCTCGCCGCACCGCGCGGCGGCACGCCCGACAATCTGACCCTGATCAAGGGGATTGGCCCGGTCAACGAGCGCCGGCTCAACGCACATGGCATTTTCCATTTCGACCAGATCGCGGCCTGGAAGAAGGCCGATGTGATCGCCGCCGAAGCCTACCTGGCGTTTGACGGGCGCATCGCGCGCGAAGACTGGATCGGCCAGGCCAAAAAGCTGGCGAAAGAGAGCCAGGGCAAGCCGGCTGCGAAGAAGACCGGAGGGGCTAAGTAATGTCGGAAACACAAACTCTTCCGAGAACCGGGGCCCTTCTCAGCGTCGAGAACGTTGAAACCTATTACGGCAATATCCGCGCGCTCAGCGGTGTCAGCGTCCATGCGGATGCCGGTGAAATCGTCACGCTGATCGGCGCCAACGGCGCCGGAAAATCGACGCTGATGATGACTATTTTCGGCATGCCTCGAGCCCGCAAGGGCCGGGTGATGTTTGCCGGCCAGGACATCACGCAATTGCCGACCCATGAGATCGCGCGCCTGCGCATCGCCCAGTCGCCGGAAGGCCGCCGGATATTCCCGCGCATGACTGTGCAGGAAAACCTGCAGATGGGCGCCAGCCTCGACAATCTGGAGTTTTATGACGAGGACGTGCGCAAGGTTTTCGACCTGTTTCCGCGCCTGAAGGAACGCATCAACCAGCGCGGCGGTACCCTGTCGGGCGGTGAGCAGCAAATGCTGGCCATCGGCCGCGCATTGATGGCGCGTCCGCGCCTGCTGCTTCTGGACGAGCCGTCGCTGGGTCTTGCTCCGTTGATCATCAAGCACATTTTCGAGGCGATCAAGGAACTGAACAAGTCCACGGGCCTGACGGTGTTTCTGGTTGAACAGAATGCCTTTGGCGCGCTGAAACTGGCGGATCGCGGCTATGTGATGGTCAATGGTATCGTGACGATGAGCGGATCGAGCAAGGATCTTCTCGCCAATCCGGAAGTGCGCGCCGCCTATCTCGAGGGCGGGCGTCACTGACAAAAATAGGACCGGCTTTCCAGCGGGTCTGGAAAATCCGGTGCTGCAAGGGGAATACTGCCATGCAAGGCATTTTGTACGAAGAACCCTCATTCTGGCTGTTTGTGCTGGTAACCTGCGTCATGGGTGGCTGGGCCGCATGGATGGCGGGCCGCGCCTGCGCCAAGACATGGCGTTCCTATACAATCCTGATCTTCTACATGCTGCTTCTCGGCATCGGCGTCCGCTTCATCCACTTCGCCCTGTTTGAGGGAACGATGGTGACGCTGCACTACTACATCGTCGACACGATCGTGCTGATCATCATCGGTACATTGGGCTATCGCTACACCCGGACAAACCAGATGGTTCAGCAATATCACTGGCTCTATGAAAAAGTTTCCCCCTTCTCGTTCAAGGAAAGAAAAGGGGCCTAAGCAATCTCGCTGACGCGAAATGAATCAGCGTGACAACCGCCGGAAAATCGGCAAATGTGGTCTTCAAGCGATGGGAAGATTTCATCGTTAGGGGTTTCGTAAGTACCTAGAAAATGGGAGTTTTCAAATGAAGAAGTCACTGTTCTCGGGTGTTGCTGTTGCAGCAATGCTCGCTTTGGGCGGTCACGCCTATGCTGATCTTCTGGTCGGTATTGGTGCTCCGTTGACCGGCCCCAATGCCGCTTACGGCGCGCAGATCCAGAAGGGTGCCGAAGCGGCCGCAGAGGTGGTCAATGCGGCTGGCGGCGTGAATGGCGAAAAGATCAAATTCGTTCTGGGCGATGACGTTTCCGACGCCAAGCAGGGCGTTTCGGTTGCCAACAAGTTCGTTGCCGATGGCGTGAAGTTCGTTGTCGGTCACTTCAATTCCGGCGTATCCATTCCGGCATCCGAAGTCTATGCGGAAAACGGCATTGTTGAAGTAACACCAGCCGCGACAAACCCTGTGTTCACCGAACGCGGCCTGTGGAACACATTCCGCACATGCGGTCGCGATGACCAGCAGGGTGCCATTGCCGGTGCCTATATCGCCGAGCATTACAAGGATGCAAAGATCGCGGTCATCCATGACAAGACGCCTTATGGTCAGGGTCTTGCCGATGAAACCAAGAAGACGATCGAAGCAAAGGGCTTGAAGCCTGTTCTTTATGAAGGCGTCAACGTTGGCGACAAGGACTTCTCCGCACTGATCGCCAAGGCAAAGCAGGCCGGCGTTACCGTCCTTTATTGGGGTGGTCTGCATACCGAAGCTGGTCTGATCATCCGCCAGCTGGCTGATCAGGGCCTGAAGGTCAAGTTCATCTCCGGCGACGGCATCGTTACCAACGAGCTCGCAGCGATTGCCGGCGACGCCGTGGTCGGTACGCTCAACACGTTCGGTCCCGATCCGCGCAACAACCCGGCCAACAAGGAACTGGTCGAGAAGTTCCGCAAGGCCGGTTTTGAACCGGAAGCCTACACCCTCTACGCCTATGCAGCCGTGCAGGCCATCGTCGAAGCAGCAACCGCTGCTAAGTCGAACGATCCTGAAACCGTTGCCAAGGCTCTGAAGGGAAAAGGCCCGTTCAAGTCGGTTCTCGGCGATATCTCCTTTGACGAAAAGGGCGATCCGAAGCTTCCAGGCTACGTCATGTACGAATGGAAGAAGGACAAGGACGGCAAGTACACCTACATCCAGCAGTAAGCCTTTCCGCTTGCTATCTCATGCGAAATGCCCGGCTCTCATGCCGGGCATTTTGCCGTTGGACATTTCACCGTCTTGTGATCAATATGCATTGTTTGCAGTGCAGCAATCACCCGCCAATAGGGTTTTACCACTCATATTGCCTCTATGAGATTTCGGAGTTTTCGCCTTGCCTATCAAGAAGATCCTCGTCGCCAATCGATCAGAAATCGCCATCCGTGTTTTCCGCGCCGCCAACGAGCTTGGCATGAAAACCGTGGCGATATGGGCGGAGGAAGACAAGCTGGCGCTGCACCGTTTCAAGGCGGATGAGTCCTATCAGGTTGGGCGCGGGCCGCATCTGGCCAAAGACATGGGGCCGATCGAAAGCTATCTGTCGATCGAGGAAATCATCCGGGTGGCAAAGCTGTCGGGCGCTGACGCCATCCATCCGGGCTATGGCCTCTTGTCCGAAAGCCCGGAATTTGCCGAGGCCTGCGGTGAAGCCGGAATTATCTTCATCGGGCCGAAGCCGGAAACCATGCGCCGCCTCGGCAACAAGGTTGCTGCCCGCAATCTCGCCATCGAGATCGGCGTTCCGGTCGTGCCGGCAACCGGCCCGCTGCCCGACGACATGGACGAGGTGAAGAAGCTTGCCGAGACGATCGGCTACCCCGTCATGCTGAAGGCATCCTGGGGCGGCGGCGGGCGCGGCATGCGCGCCATCTTCTCGCCGGATGATATTGCCCGTGAGGTCACCGAGGGCAAGCGCGAGGCCAAGGCCGCCTTCGGCAAGGATGAAGTCTACCTTGAAAAGCTGGTGCAGCGCGCGCGCCACGTCGAGGTGCAGATTCTTGGCGATACGCACGGCAATGCGGTGCATCTGTTCGAGCGCGATTGTTCGATCCAGCGCCGCAACCAGAAGGTTGTCGAGCGCGCGCCGGCGCCTTACCTCAACGAGGCGCAGCGCAAGGAGATTGCCGATTACGGCCTGAAGATTGCCGCGAAAACCGCTTATATCGGTGCGGGCACCATCGAATTCCTGATGGATGCCGACACAAACCAGTTCTATTTCATTGAGGTCAATCCACGTATTCAGGTGGAACACACGGTGACCGAGGAAGTCACCGGCATCGATATCGTCAAGGCGCAGATCCGCATTCTGGAAGGCGCAACGATCGGAACGCCGGAATCCGGCATTCCCGCGCAAAAGGACATCAGGCTGAACGGCCACGCGTTGCAGTGCCGCATCACCACGGAAGATCCCGAACAGAACTTCATTCCGGATTACGGCCGTATCACCGCCTATCGCGGTGCAACCGGTTTTGGCATCCGGCTGGACGGCGGCACCGCCTATTCGGGCGCGGTCATCACCCGCTATTACGATCCGCTTCTGGAAAAGATCACGGCGTGGTCTCCGACGGCCGACGAGACGATCCAGCGTATGCACCGCGCCTTGCGCGAGTTCCGCATCCGCGGTGTTGCCACCAACCTGACCTTCCTTGAAGCCATCATCACCCATCCGAAGTTCGCCGATAACAGCTACACGACGAAGTTCATCGACACGACGCCGGAGCTGTTCGCACAGGTCAAGCGCCAGGATCGCGCCACCAAGCTTCTGACCTATCTGGCCGATGTCACCGTCAATGGCCATCCGGAAACCAAGGGCCGTGCCACGCCGCCGGCCGAAGCGGCGCTGCCGCGGGTGCCGTTCATTGAGACACCGATCCCGGATGGCACCAAGCAGATGCTGGATCAGTTAGGGCCGAAGAAGTTTGCCGAATGGATGCGCAATGAAAAGCGCGCCCTGTTCACCGATACGACCATGCGCGACGGCCATCAGTCCCTGCTCGCAACGCGGATGCGCACCTTCGATATCGCCCGGGTCGCCGGTACCTATGCGCGCGCCTTGCCGCAGCTGTTCTCGCTGGAGTGCTGGGGCGGCGCGACGTTCGACGTGGCCATGCGCTTCCTGACGGAAGATCCATGGGAACGGCTTGCAGACGTGCGCGAAGCGGCACCGAACATCCTGTTGCAGATGCTGCTGCGCGGCGCCAATGGCGTTGGCTACAAGAGCTATCCTGACAATGTGGTCAAGTATTTCGTGCAGCAGGCCGCCCGCAACGGCGTCGATGTGTTCCGCGTGTTCGACAGTCTCAACTGGGTCGAGAACATGCGCGTCACCATGGATGCGGTGCTGGAGGAGGACAAGCTGTGTGAAGCCGCCATCTGCTACACCGGCGATATCCTGAATTCCGCCCGGCCGAAATACGACCTGAAATATTATGTCGATCTGGCGCAGGAAGTGGAAAAGGCCGGCGCGCATATCATCGCGGTCAAGGACATGGCCGGGCTGCTCAAGCCGGGCGCTGCCAAGGTGCTGTTCAAGGCACTGCGCGAGGCGACAGACCTGCCGCTGCATTTCCACACGCATGACACGTCGGGCATATCAGCGGCAACCGTACTTGCCGCCGTGGATGCGGGAGTCGACGTGGTCGATGCCGCCATGGATGCCCTGTCCGGCAATACCTCGCAGCCCTGTCTCGGTTCGATCGTCGAAGCCCTCAAGGGCACGGAGCGCGATCCCGGGCTTGATCCGGAATGGATCCGCCGCATCTCGTTCTACTGGGAGGCGGTCCGCACCCAATATGCGGCATTCGAAAGCGATCTGAAGGGACCGGCATCGGAAGTCTATCTGCACGAGATGCCAGGCGGACAGTTCACCAACCTGAAGGAGCAGGCGCGCTCGCTCGGCCTTGAAACGCGCTGGCACGAAGTGGCGCAGGCTTATGCTGACGTCAACCAGATGTTCGGCGATATCGTCAAGGTCACGCCGTCATCCAAGGTCGTGGGCGATATGGCGCTGATGATGGTCAGTCAGGATTTGTCCGTCGCCGACGTGAAGAACCCGGACAAGGATATTTCCTTCCCGGATTCGGTGGTTTCGATGATGCGCGGCGATCTCGGCCAACCGCCGAAGGGCTGGCCCAAAGATATCCAGAAGAAGATCCTGAAAGCAGAAAAGCCATTCACCGAGCGGCCGGGCTCACTGCTGGCACCGGCCGATCTCGTGGCCGAGCGCAAGGACATTGAGGAAAAGCTGGAGCGCAAGGTCAGCGACCAGGAATTTGCGTCCTATCTGATGTATCCAAAAGTGTTCACCGATTTTGCCGTGACGCACGGCACTTACGGTCCGACCAGTGTCCTGCCGACACATGTCTATTTCTACGGGCTGGCGCAGGAAGAGGAAGTCTTCCTCGATATCGAGCGCGGCAAAACCCTGGTTGTACGCAATCAGGCAGTGGGTGAACCGGATGAGAAGGGCATGGTCACCGTGTTCTTCGAAATGAACGGCCAGCCGCGCCGCGTGAAGGTGCCTGACCGCACCCGTGCGGGCAGCGTCGGCGTCCGCCGCAAGGCAGAGCTTGGCAATGACAAGCATGTAGGGGCGCCGATGCCGGGCATTGTGTCCACGGTCGGCGTCTCGGTTGGCCAGAAGGTCAATGCGGGTGACGTGCTCCTCTCCATCGAGGCGATGAAGATGGAAACGGCCCTGCGTGCCGAACGGGACGGGACGCTGGCTGAAATTCTGGTGCGCGCCGGTGACCAGATTGATGCCAAGGATCTGCTCGCCGTCTACGAGTAAGCGCCATCCGGTCCGCATAGAGCCGGCCGCGTCGTGCCCCTGAGCTCAATCTTGGGGCACGACGAGATGGATGTGTGCTGCTGCCCATCACCCGATGTAACACGTTTATGCCGATATGTGCGCATATCGGCATAAACAGGCATTGAATAGTGCGCATATGCGAAGTATGGTCGGGTCGTTGAGTTCCGCAGCCGATGCGGGATGTGAGCGCGCATGTGCAGGGTATTCCACAATGACCAAAGACCTGTCGCCGGAAGAGCGGAAGAGCATGATCCTCAAACGGGTCAATGAATCCGGCCGCGTCCTGGCGAATGCCGTTGCGACGGAATTCGGTGTTTCGGAAGATTCCATACGCCGCGATTTGCGCGAGTTATCCGAAGCAGGGCTTGTCCAGCGCTTCCATGGCGGTGCAGCGCGCAGCAGTTCGAGCTTTCGCAGCTTTCAGCAGCGCGCCAAGGATGAAACGGCCGGGAAAAAGGCGGTTGCTGCCGTTGCCGCTGAACGAATTGCCCCGAATTCCACCATGCTTCTCGATTCGAGCACGACCGTGCTTGAGTTTGTGCGCGCCCTGCCGGTCAACCTGCAGATGCGCATCATCACAAGCTCGCCGGATATTGCCTCGGCCGCTCTCGACCATCCCCTGTGCGAGGTTATCCTTCTTGGCGGCACGCTGAATCGTTTCACCCGCAGCGTCATCGGGCAGTCGCCGCTTGCCGAAGTGCAGCTCATGCACGTCGACTACTGTGTGCTCGGCGCCTGCGCCATCGACGAGAGCCTGACACTGCGCGCCGAGAACTACGAGGACGCGCATCTGAAACTGGCCATGAGCAAGGCGAGCAATGAAGTGATGCTGCTAGCCACGGCTGAAAAGCTGCTGAAGCAGGCGCCCTTTGCCATTGCGCCCATCTCGGCCATATCGACGCTGATTACTGACAGAACCGCCGACCCGTCGATTGTTGAGCGGATTCGCGGCGTGGGTGTCGAAGTCGTCATCGCCGACAGACGCGGTGCGTGATGTCCATCCTGTCCGAAATTCAAGCTGGTGATAAAACTATGGATGCCTCCCTCTACAGGAAGAAAGCCGTCTATGGCCGCTGGGCAGTTGCCAGCGCTTTCTTTTTCAATGGATTTCTGATCGGCAGCTGGGCGCCGCAGATCCCCGTCTTCATGACGCGCCTGCACATCAGCGAGTTCACGCTCGGCCTGATGATCCTGGTGTTTGGCCTTGGCGCCCTGGCGGCAATGCCCTGGTGCGGCTACCTCATCGGCCGGTACGGGTCGCGCGCGGTGGTCAAGGGCTTTGCCGTCTTCTGCAGCTTTTCCCTTTTGCTGGTGGCGCTGGCTCCGAATGTTTACATCGCGGCGCCCGCGCTTTTCCTCTTCGGTGCCGTCATCGGCGGCATGGATGTGGCCATGAACGCCAATGCCGTCGAGGTGGAGAAAAAACTGTCGCGCGCTGTCATGTCATCCTCACACGGGTTCTGGAGCCTTGGCGGCTTCGCCGGCGGCGCCCTTGGCGGCCTATTGATCGAAGCACAGGGCCATCTGGTTCACGCGGCGGTGGTCACAGCCATTGCGGTTGTTCTGGGGCTGGCCGCGTTCCGCTACATGATCACTGAAGATGCGCCGGTGGTGCACGAGAAAAAGGGCAAGCTGGCTTTCCCGACCAACCCGCTGATTTACCTCATCGGCATCATGGCGCTTTTCTCCATGGTTCCGGAAGGGTCCGTTCTCGACTGGGCGGCTCTCTACCTCAAGCAGGAGCGCGGTGCCGATATTGCCACGGCCGGATTTGCCTTCGCCGCATTTTCGGGAACGATGTCCGTCATGCGCTTTCTCGGCGACGGCGTGCGCAACCGCTTCGGTGCGGTGAAGACATTGCGCATTTCCGCGCTCATTGGTGCATCGGGCATGCTGGTTGCAAGCCTTGCCCCAAGCCCCTGGATCGCCATTCTGGCCTTTGCGTTTGCGGGGCTGGGCATTGCCAATATGGTGCCCATCGCCTTCTCGGCTGCGGGCAACCAGAAGGGAACGTCTTCGGGCGTCGCCCTCAGCCTCGTCACGCTGATGGGCTATTCCGGCATTCTGGTCGCGCCCTCGGCAATCGGCTTTGTCGGCGGGCGTACGGGATTCGGCCCGGTCTATATGGTGCTGGCCTGCCTGCTCGTCGTGGTCTTCCTGATGGCCAATCTTGCAGCCAGTGCCGACCGCAACGAAAACCCGGGCACCTGATCTATGCCCGGCGGCTTGCCGCGACCGCCGGTTTCTTGCGCTGCAGCAGAAAGTCGGTCACCCTCCGTCCGGCCTTGTGGGCTTTCAATCCGACATTCATTTCGGGAGAAAGTTCACCGGAGAGATCGAGTGTCGCGTGCTCGCCCACCGCATCGAAATGCTCTTCCAGCCAGTCATCGGCTGCGGCCTGGCCGAGATCGCGCAGATATTCGAGAAAGGCCCATTCCGCGTTGATTTTCGACGAGGCCGCCAGGCCGGCCAGCGCCACATCGGCATCGATACGGTGCATGCGGATATGCTTGTATTCGCCGTGTTCGATCCGGCCTGCGTCGATCAGCGAATTGACGAAGGCAATCGAACGGAACTCACGCAGCAGCGCCGCATTGAAGGTGATCTCGTCGATACGGTCGGTGATTTCGCGGGCGGTCTTCGGCGCGCCGCGCCGTTCGATCGGGTTGATCTGGATAAGCAGCAGGTCTTCGCTCTTGGTCGAATAGAAGAAGGGATAGAGCGCCGGGTTGCCGCCATAGCCGCCATCCCAGTAGGGTTCACCTTCAATCTCCACCGCCTGGAAAATATAGGGCAGGCACGCGGATGCCATCACCACATCGGCATTGAGCTCCGACTGGGAAAAGACCCGCAGGCGGCCGCTTTCCACATTGGTTGCCGAGATGAACAGCTTGAGTGCCGAACAGGCTTTCACCCGGTCGAAATCAATCTCACGCTCGACCACATCCCGCAGGGGGTTAAGGTTGAACGGGTTGAACTCATAGGGCGAAAACATGCGCGAGAACTGCTCGAACAGATTGTACCCCACGCCGTTCTCGACGGACCAGTTGCCGAAAAAACGGTCCCAGGGCGTGCGCTGAACCGGGCTGAACTGCCCGGTGCGGCCCACCGCCCGCCAGAACTCATAGAGCTTTTCGCGGGCGCCATCGGGACCGTTGCGGCTCCAGCCATCAGCCAGCGCGACAGCATTCATGGCACCGGCGCTGGTGCCGGATATGCCCTCGATGGTCAACCGGCCATCTTCCAGAATGCGGTCGAGAACACCCCAGGTGAAGGCGCCGTGCGAGCCGCCGCCCTGCAGCGCGATGTTGATGACTTTGGGTTTGTGGTTCATCACTGCGCCGTCCAACCGCCATCGACGGAGATGGATGTACCGGTGATCTGCGCCGCCGCATCGCTGGCGAGAAACACCACCGTTGCGCCGATCTGGTCGACCGTGGCGAATTCCTTGGTTGCCTGCCTGTCCAGCATGACTTCGCGGATGACGGTTTCGCGGTCCATGTTGTGCGCTTTCATCTGGTCGGGGATCTGAGCCTCGACGAGCGGTGTCAGGACATAACCGGGGCAGATGGCGTTGCTGGTGATATGCTTTTCCGCCACTTCCAGCGCTACGGTTTTGGTCAGTCCGAGAATGCCGTGCTTGGCCGCCACATAGGCCGACTTGAACGGCGATGCGCGCAGGCCATGCGCCGAGGCGATATTGATGATGCGGCCCCATCCGGCCTTCTTCATATAGGGAAGCGCCGCAGCGGTGGTGTGGAACGCCGAGGTCAGGTTGATGGCGATGATCGCATCCCATTTTTCCGGCGGGAATTCATCGACAGGGGCGACAAACTGGATGCCGGCATTGTTGACCAGCACATCGACGCTGCCGAATGCGGCAGCAGCCTGGTCGATCAGGGCACGGCATTCGTCACCCTTGGACATGTCGGCCTTGATATAGGCGACGCCGGTGGAATGCTGTGCGGCGATCTCCTTGGCAAGATCGTGGTCTTCCGGGCGGTCCGTGAAGGAATTGATCACCACATTGTAACCCGCCGCTGCGAGGGCGTGGGCGGAACCCAGTCCGATGCCGGAGTTGGAACCTGTGACGACTGCGGTCTTCTTGGCCATGAGAAACTTCCTTTGGTTTAACAACCGTGTTGAAGGCGTCTGGAATATATTGCATTGCAGCAAAAATACCAGCTTTGGAACGTGAACACTTTGTCATACGGTTCACTGTGGCGTGATCGGGAAGGGCATTTGCTTTGAATTTGCCGCGTTCATGTCACATGGTGTTGACACAAGGCGTTCCCTGCGCCACGTGAAGGGAATATCTGGAGTTTGACAATGTCTGACTATTATTCGCAGCCCTTTGCCCGCCGCGCCTCCGTTGGCGTCGATGTGGGCGGGGTCATGGTTGGCGGAGGCGCACCCGTCGTCGTGCAGTCGATGACCAATACGGATACAGCCGATGTGGACGGCACCGTTGCACAGGTGGCAGCCCTTTCCCGCGCGGGATCGCAGATCGTCCGTATCACCGTTGACCGGGATGAATCCGCTGCCGCTGTGCCGAAAATCCGCGAAAGGCTGGACCGGCTTGGCCTGAACGTGCCGCTGGTCGGCGATTTCCATTATATCGGCCACAAACTGCTGGCGGACCATCCGGCCTGCGCCGAAGCGCTGGCGAAATACCGCATCAATCCGGGCAATGTCGGCTTCAAGGACAAGAAGGATGCGCAGTTCGGCGCCATCATCGAAATGGCGATCCGCTATGACAAGCCGGTGCGCATCGGCGTCAACTGGGGTTCGCTCGATCAGGAACTGCTGACGGCGCTGATGGACCAGAACCATGCGGCCGGCGCGCCCCTGACGGCGGAACAGGTCACTCGGGAAGCCATTGTCCAGTCGGCGCTGATTTCCGCGCAGCTGGCCGAAGAAATCGGCCTGCCACGCTCCAGGATCATTCTTTCCGCCAAGGTCAGCCAGGTGCAGGACCTGATCGCGGTTTATGCGGAGCTGGCGCGGCGCTGCGATCATGCGCTGCATCTCGGCCTTACCGAAGCCGGCATGGGCTCCAAGGGCATTGTCGCTTCCTCTGCAGCCCTTGGCATTCTTTTGCAGCAGGGTATCGGCGACACGATCCGCATATCGCTCACACCGGAGCCGAACGGTGACCGGACACGTGAAGTGCAGGTGGCGCAGGAATTGCTGCAGACCATGGGCTTTCGCCAGTTCATCCCGATTGTCGCGGCCTGTCCCGGTTGCGGGCGGACCACATCCACCGTGTTTCAGGAACTGGCGCAATCGATCCAGAGCGATATTCGCGACAATATGCCGGTCTGGCGCGAGAAATATCCCGGTGTCGAAGCGCTCAATGTCGCGGTGATGGGCTGCATCGTCAACGGGCCGGGCGAATCCAAGATGGCGGATATCGGCATTTCACTGCCGGGAACCGGCGAAACGCCGACGGCCCCGGTCTTTGTTGACGGCAAGAAAGTGGCGACCCTGCGCGGTGCGGGTATCGCCAAGGAATTCCAGAAGATGGTTGCCGACTATATCGAAAACCGCTTCGGCCAGGGCGCAGGCTCGCACGCGGCCGAATAGCTTCTAGCTCTGCCGCTCGGCGATGAACCGTGCGGCCTGCTTGAGCAGGGCAGCCTTTTCGCCGAAGGGCGCAAGCAATTCCTCGGCCTGTGCCACCAGCCCGCCCAACTGGCGCTTGGTCCAGTCGATCCCGTGCAGTGAAACCAGCGTAGCCTTGCCCGCCGCCGCATCCTTGCCGGTGGCTTTGCCCATATGGGCAGCATCGGCGGTGACGTCGAGCAGGTCGTCGGCCAGCTGAAAGGCAAGGCCAATGGCCGAGCCGTATTCCGCCAGCCGTTCGCGATCCAGGGAATTGGCATTGCCGATCATGGCACCGGCCTCGCAGGCGAAACGGATCAGCGCGCCGGTCTTCATGGCCTGCAGGCGGATGATGCCTGCCTCGTCGGGCTTGACCTTTTCCGCCTCCAGATCGAGCGCCTGGCCGCCGGTCATGCCGCCGATGCCGGCCGCGCGTGCCAGAGCCGTCACCAGTGCAACCTTGGCGCCGGGATCAAGTTCAGTCGCCTCGGCTGCGATCAGTTCGAACGCGTAGGTCAGGAGGCTGTCCCCTGCGAGGATTGCCGCTGCCTCGTCGAATTTGCGATGCACCGTCGGCTGGCCGCGGCGCATATCGTCATTGTCCATGGCCGGTAGATCGTCATGCACGAGCGAATAGCTATGGATGCATTCCAGCGCCGCCGCTACCCGCAAAGCCGCAGGGGTGTCGGCATCGAAGAGAGCGGCGCTTTCCATGACGAGGAAGGGGCGCAGACGCTTGCCGCCGTTGAGAACGCCGTGCCGCATCGCTGCCATGAGGCGGGGCGGACGGCTGATCTCGCCGTCTTGCGGCTGATCCGAGAGCAGGTCGGCCAGCAGCGTTTCCACCGAGGCGGCGCGATGCAGCAATGTCATCTGAAACAGGGAAGTGTCTTGATCTGTCATCATGATCTGGCAATGAGCGAAAAATCGGCGCCCGGTCAATGATTAGATGCGCTGCTTTTGCATTTTTGCCTTGTTGTCATTGTGAACATGGCTGGAATGGCATGGAAATGGTTCCCTTTGGCGGATGGTTGCTCTATGTCCATGGTGGGCTTTCAACGCAGGCGGCGGGTGTGACACGGGTTCTGGTCAGAAACAAAAGAGGCGGAGGCTATCTGGTCAGTCCGGGCGGCTCGCCTTTGGGGCGCATCGTGCGCTACCTGATTCTGGCGGGTATCCTCCTGATGATGATCCCCATCATCCTGCTCAGCCTGTACCGGCTGCCGTTCGTGCATCCGGTTTCCACCTTGATGGTGAAGGACCTCGTGACTTTTTCCGGTTATGACCGGCGCTGGGTGTCACTGGACGAGATTTCCCCGGTGCTGGTGCATTCCGTCATGATGTCGGAGGATGCGCGGTTCTGCTTTCATTCCGGCGTCGACTGGGATGCGATGAATCTGGTTGTGTCCGATGCCATGGATGGCGAGCAGACGCGCGGTGCGTCGACGATCACGATGCAGACCGCCAAGAACCTGTTCCTGTGGAACAGCCGGTCTTTCATCCGCAAGGGCCTGGAAATGCCGCTGGCGATGATGACCGATCTGATCCTGACCAAACGGCGGGTGATGGAAATCTACCTGAATATTGCCGAATGGGGGCCGGGGATCTATGGCATCGAGGCGGCGGCGCAGCATCATTTCAAGGTGAGTGCGGCAAGGCTGACACCGCGGCAGGCGGCCTTTCTCGCGGTGACCCTGCCCAACCCGATCGCGCGCAATCCGGCGCGGCCGGGGCAGGGGTTGCAAACGCTGGCAAGGCTCAATGAACGGCGTGCGCGGGGTGCCGGTGCGTATATAGGTTGTGTCAAATAGACCCTCTATCGGCGCAAATCCCGGCATATCGGCATTTGCGACAAAAAATATGCGACTCATGCTGGTCAAAAGCTCTCAAGCCGTGTATAGCCCCAGCCGAACTTTCCGGAATTTTGTCCATTGTGACAGGCTCGATCGGGCCAGCGCCGGATTTTGACTGATTACTGGAGCAGGAACAATGGCTGTACCTAAAAGAAAAACTTCTCCGTCGAAGCGCGGCATGCGCCGTTCCGCCGACGCGTTGAAGGCCCCGACTTACGTCGAAGACAAGAATTCAGGCGAACTGCGCCGTCCGCACCATGTCGATCTGAAGACCGGCATGTATCGCGGCCGTCAGGTTCTGACGCCGAAAGAAGGCTGATCCCTTCCTGGATTTCGTGATAAAGAGGACCGGCCTTGTGCCGGTCTTTTTTGTTTATGACATGCTGATGGGAGACAGATGCCGTGATTTCCAATATTCCATTGATGATCGTGCCGCTTGTTGTGTTCAATCTGGTGGTTGCCGGATTGACGGGTATTGGCGGCGCCGATCCGTGGGCCACACAGCTCTATTCCATGCAGATGCTGTCGGGCGGCGTATGGCGGATGACACTCGGCGACCTGATGATCGTGCTGTCGCTGGCGTTGCTGTTCTTCGAGATCATGAAGTCAACGCGCACGAGCAATGCCTCGGTGGTTGACCATCTCCTGTCGACCTTCGTGTTCGTGGCATTTCTGGTGGAATTCCTGCTGGTTCCCAGCGCCTCGCATTCGCTGTTCTTCATTCTGATGGCAATGGCTTTTTTCGATATTCTGGCGGGATTCACCGTTTCGCTGCGCTCTGCCGGGCGCGACGTCAACTTCCGCTGACATCATGCAAAAACCCCGGCAAAGGAGGCCATCTGCCGGGGCTTGATATCGCTGGGTCGGTCAGGCGGCGATGACTGCCTTGTCCGGTATGCGCATGACGATGAAGATGGCGAGTGCCGTCACAAGGGTGATCTCCGCCAGAATCTGCAGGAGCTGGCCGAAGGCTTCGCCATAGGTCTGCAGTACGGCTTGCGGGCTGACCGGACCCAATAGGCCGATGGCTGAGGCGATATTGCCGGTTGCCAGCTTCTGGGCCGCCTGCGCGGCATCAGGACCCGTACCCAATTTCCAGTTGAGAAGCGCGGTAAGCAGGGCGCTGACAATGGCAAGGGCAATGCCTTCACCGGCAATGCGCGTGGTGCTGAAAATACCCGTTGCCATGCCGGCCCGCTCCTTTGGGACGACGCTGACGGCGAGGCCATCCATCAATCCCCAGGGCAGGCTGATGCCAAAGCCGATCAGGACCAATGCCGGGAGTGTCAGTTCCACCGGCTGGCCCGGCATGCAGCGGCTGAGCCAGAACAGTCCGCCTGCCGAGAGGAGAAGGCCGGCACTGCACAGGATCGCGGCGGAGAACCAGCGCGTGAGCAGTGCTGCCAGAAACGGCACGATGAGCAGCGGCCCCGACAGGGCAATCATCATCTGCCCGGTCTGAACCTCGCTGAAGCCCTCCACGCCGATATAGCGGATGGGCAGGAGAATCAGCAGGACGACAAAGGAATAGGCGGGAGCCGCGGCGAGGATCTGCACGCCGACAAAACGCGGATAACGAAACAGGCTGAGGTCCAGCATCGGCCGTGCCGCGCGCTGTTCGACGCTTACGAAGAAGCCGAACACGAGCAGCGCGGCGGCGAGCATGCTGATGACGAGCGGGTGCCCCCAGCCGATATCCGGCGCCTGCAATATGCCGCACGTGAGCAGCGTCAGCGCCAGAGTGAAGCTGATAGCGCCCTGCCAGTCGATGCCCCTTGCGTCGGGGTCGCGCGATTCCCGCAACCGGAAAACACCAAGGCTAAACGCGACAAGGGTGATCGGCAGGGTGACGAGGATTGCTGCCTGCCAGCCGAAATGACTGATCAGCGTTCCCGAAAGAATCGGCCCGAAAGACAGGCCAATGCCGAATGTGATGCCGATCATGCTGAAGGCGCGCGTGCGTTCCTGCCCATCGAATTCCTGGGCGAGTGCGGCCATGCCGCCGGAAAAGGCGAGGGCACTCGAAAGGCCCTGTGCCGCGCGCATGATGTCAAACCAGACAAGGCTGGTGACAAGCGACAGCGCCAGCGAGAAAACGGCAAAAAGCATAAGGCCTGTCAGGAAGACGCGTTTGCGCCCGTAATTGTCGGCGAGCGCGCCCGCCGCCATCAGGCTGCTGCCGAAGGCCAGCATGAAGCCATTGGTAACCCAGTTGAGCTCGACCGGGCTGCCGCCAAGGGCGCGGGCAATGGCAGGAAGTGCGACGGCAGGGCCGGTAAAGCTGACGGGCATGGCGAGGGCCGCCAGGCAGACAGCGGTCAGAATCATCAGCTTCTCCGCTGTATTGTGCGGATGTGTTTGGGCAGTCATTTTTCACCTGCAGTATCAAAATGTGGAAGGGAATAGTTGTATTCATGATACACAGGCTTTAATCATTGAAAATTACGGCACACATCCCGACATAGCGGACAATATTTCTCTAATAGAGTGGCCATGGATAATCTGAATGGTTTGTTTGCTTTCGTGCGGTCCGCAGAAACGCTAAGTTTCGTTGCGGCTGGCCGGTCGCTGGGTATTTCCGCTTCGGCGGTTGGAAAAACGATTGCCCGGCTTGAGCAGAACCTGGATGTACGCCTGTTCCAACGCAGCACGCGCCGCATCAGCCTCACCGAGGAGGGGCAGCTGTTTTATGAGCGCTGCCGCCGCATCATTGATGATCTCAATGACGCGGAATCCATGCTGTCGCGCACCAAGGAAGCCCCGCGCGGGCGCTTGCGTGTGAGCTTGCCGACGATCGGCTATCGTTTCCTGCTGCCGCACCTGCCCGAATTCGAACAGCTCTATCCGGAAATCGAGCTTGATCTCGATTTCAACGACCAGATCGTCAATGTGATCGAAGAAGGGTTCGACGCCGTCATTCGCAGTGGAGATTTGCCGGATTCGTCGCTGATGGCGCGCCGGCTTGGTCCGTTCCGGCAGGTGCTTGCCGCGTCGTCAGCCTATCTGCAGAGGCGCGGCAGACCGAGGGAATTGCGCGATCTGCAGCATCACGCCTGTCTGCGCTACCGCTTTCCGACAAGCGGCAAGCTGCAGGACTGGGTGATGGGAGGAGCAGCTTCGGACATTGACCTGCGTCTGCCCTCGGCGCTGGTGTGCAACAATATGGAAGCGCTCTATGGCGCGACGGTCCGCGGCCTCGGCATTGCCTATATGCCGGACTTCCTGGTGGCCGATGCGGTGAAGGCGGGCGAACTGCACACGCTGCTTGACGAATGTCTGGTTCAGACAGGCCAGTTCTGGGTGCTCTGGCCTTCAAACCGGCATCTGTCGCCGAAGCTGCGGGTGTTCGTCGATTTCATTGCGCCCCGGCTGTTCGCCGGGACACGCCTGTAGCGCCGCTGCCCTGTTCCAGAACAGGGCAGGTGATCAGATCTGGCCGCCGTCGGCGATGAAACCGGCCGCCTGAATACCGGCGATGGCAGCAATCTCGTCATTGTCGGAAGTGTCGCCGGTGATGCCTACAGCGCCGAGAAGCTCCCCCTTGGCATTCTTGATGAGAACGCCGCCCGCCACCGGGATGACGCGCCCGCCGGACGCTGCCACCAGCCCCTCGACGAAGTGCGGGCGTTCCTTGGCGAATTTTTCAACGGTGCGCGAGCCCGTGCCGATGGTCAGGCCGCCGAACGCCTTGCCGAAGGCGATCTCGAAGCGCAGCAGGGAAGCGCCGTCCTGCTTCTGGAAGGCCTTGAGGTGGCCGCCGGCATCGAGCACGGCGACGGAGAGCGGCCGCATGCCAGCCTCGGTGCCCTTGGCAAGCGCTGCTTTGATGATGGTGTTGGCTTTGGAAAGTGAGAGTTGGGCCATGGTGTCCTCTTGAGTTCGTATGGTCATGGAATGCAAAAGCCGATCCGCCGCGCGAGCCGGATATTCAGTCAAAAACGGATGTGACCTGGATTATTTGTCGAGGGAGTCCAGCTTGCGCTGCATGGCGGCGATCTGTTCTTTCAGTTCGTCCAGCCCGGTATCCTTCTTGGCGGTTTCGGCGGCGGGTGTTTCGTCGGCCTCGGCCGCTCCGGCCGTCTTGTTGAGCGGGAATGGCGTGAACATGCGCATGGCGTGCTGCAGCATCTCCGTGTTGCGGCGAACCTGCTCCTCAACGAGCTTGACCGGCGCACTGATGTTCATCATGTCGATCGGCGATTTGCCGAAGGCGGCCGAAAGCTGCTCGCGCATGCGCTCCTGTTCCTTGGCAAAGGCACTCATGGACTGTTCGAGGAATGTTGGCAGCACCACCTGCATCTGGTCGCCGTAATAGGCGATGAGCTGGCGCAGGAACGGAATCGGCAGCATGTTCTGCCCATCCTTGTTTTCCAGTTCGAAGATGATCTGGGTCAGGACGGAATGGGTGATGTCTTCTCCGGTCTTGGCGTCCTGAACGGTGAAATCCTCATTGCGCTTCACCATCTCGGCGAGATCTTCCAGCGTCACATAGGTGCTTGTGCCGGTATTGTAGAGGCGCCGGTTGGCATATTTTTTAATGACGACGTCGCCGGTTTTTGCTGCCATCAGAGAACTCCCCAACTCATGTCATCAGACTCAAATGGTCTGAATTTGCGTGCCCGCTTACTGATATATCCACGAGGATAGGGGGAAAGCGGCACAAATCAAAGTGATTTGTGCGCCGCATCCATCGCGCAGATCATTCTCGCCTTTCTCTGCCTTGCAGGCGATAAATTTGGCTTCGCGGCGAATGCCCCTTGTCAAACTGCCGCAGGGAGGGAATTCTGTTCGGGAAGCCAAGCTGAATGAATTCAGCATCTCAATGATAAGGAGACGTCTATGACCCAATCCATCGTTATCGCCAGTGCAGCGCGAACCCCCGTGGGGTCGTTCAACGGTGCTTTTGCCAACGTCCCGGCCCACGAACTCGGCGCTGCCGTGATCAAGGAAGTGCTGAGCCGCGCCGGTGTCGATGGTGCCGATGTCGATGAAGTGATCATGGGCCAGGTGCTCAGCGCCGGCGAAGGGCAGAACCCGGCTCGCCAGGCCGCCATGGAGGCAGGCATTCCGCAGGAGGCGACAGCCTGGGGGCTCAACCAGCTCTGCGGCTCCGGCCTGCGCGCCGTGGCCCTCGGCATGCAGCAGATCGCAACCGGCGATGCCGATATCATCGTGGCGGGCGGACAGGAATCCATGTCGATGGCGCCGCATTGCGCGTATCTGCGCAGCGGCGTGAAGATGGGCGATTTCAAGATGATCGATACGATGATCAAGGATGGCCTGACCGACGCTTTCCATGGCTACCACATGGGCAATACCGCCGAGAACATCGCCCGCAAGTGGCAGTTCACCCGCGAAGATCAGGACAAGTTCGCCCTTGGCTCCCAGAACAAGGCGGAAGCCGCGCAGAAGGCGGGCAAGTTCAAGGATGAAATCGTGCCGTTCACGGTCAAGACCCGCAAGGGCGACGTGATCGTTGCGGATGACGAGTATATCCGTCACGGCGCGACACTCGACTCCCTTGCCAAGCTGAAGCCCGCCTTCGACAAGGAAGGCACCGTTACCGCAGGCAATGCCTCCGGCCTCAATGATGGTGCGGCTGCCGTGGTGCTCATGAGCGAGGACGAGGCCAAGCGCCGCAACGTCAAGCCGCTGGCGCGCATCGTTTCCTGGGCAACGGCCGGTGTCGACCCTGCCATCATGGGCACAGGTCCAATCCCTGCGTCACGCAAGGCCCTGGAGCGGGCCGGATGGAAGGTGGAGGACCTTGATCTGGTCGAAGCCAACGAAGCCTTCGCCGCGCAGGCGCTTTCCGTCAACAAGGATCTCGGGCTCAATCCCGACATCGTCAATGTCAATGGCGGTGCCATTGCCATCGGTCATCCCATCGGCGCTTCCGGTGCCCGGGTGCTCAACACGCTGCTTTATGAATTGAAGCGCCGCAACGGCACAAAGGGCCTTGCCACGCTGTGCATTGGCGGCGGCATGGGCATTGCCCTGTGCGTTGAGCGCGTCAAGGACTGATCTGCAAGAATGAGCACGGGTTCGGCCTTTGTCGAACCCGTGTTCCGGCAGCACTAAATTTCCAGGCTGCTGCCACGTCTCTTTTCAACAACACTAACTTTGATCCAACATGAATTAGGGAGGGGAAATATGACCAAAACGGCAATCGTTACGGGCGGAACACGTGGTATCGGCGCAGCCATATCCGTGGCCCTGAAAGCGGCAGGGTACAAGGTCGCGGCAAATTACGCCGGCAATGACGACGCGGCGAAGAAATTCACGGAAAAGACCGGTATTGCCACCTACAAGTGGGATGTTTCCAACTATGAAGAATGCGCTGCTGGTATTGCCAGGATCGAGGCCGATCACGGCCCCGTCGCCGTGCTGGTCAACAATGCGGGCATCACCCGTGACGCCATGTTCCACAAGATGACCCCAGGCCAATGGGGCGAAGTGATCAACACCAATCTGACCGGCCTGTTCAACATGACCCATCCGGTATGGACGGGCATGCGTGACCGCAAATTCGGCCGCGTGATCAATATTTCCTCGATCAACGGACAAAAGGGCCAGGCCGGGCAAGCCAATTATTCCGCGGCCAAGGCCGGGGATATCGGCTTTACCAAGGCGCTGGCGCAGGAGGGCGCGCGCGCCGGCATTACGGTCAATGCCATCTGTCCCGGTTATATCGGCACGGAAATGGTTCGGGCCATCGACGAGAAGGTGCTCAACGAGCGCATCATTCCGCAAATCCCGGTCGGACGTCTGGGCGAACCGGAAGAAATCGCGCGCTGCGTGGTGTTCCTCGCCTCTGACGATGCCGGCTTCATCACCGGCTCGACGCTGACAGCCAATGGCGGGCAGTATTTCAGCTGATCGGAAGCAAATCAAAAGACGCCGCGGACTGGAAACGGTCGGCGGCGTTTTCGTTTTGTGCGGCGGCGATTCCCGATATTCGCTGCCAAAGGTTAACGGCGTTTCCTGAATCTTGTCCTATTTCCTTCCCGTGCGTTCGGGGATTGGTGCGACTCCCGCGCCTTCGGCACAAGATGTAGCCGTGAACAAAACAGGAAAATGGACAAAGCGCTGATTCGTCGCTGATTCGTTCTTCCTTTGATCGGAGTGTTAATGAAACGGGGCACCCGGGCCTTGGATTCCTTAACTAACTATAAGGAAATATTGCGATTTTCTTAACAGACCAAAAAATCGTTGACGGCGGACCGCCCGCTTTTGCGCGGAAAAGCCAAAGGTTAACGGCGATGAACCGATTCGTTGAAATCCTGTTCCCGCTGATTCAGCATCTTGTGCGACTCGCACCCGGGAAAGCTAGATGTGGCCGTGAACAAAGCAGGAATCTGATCCTATAGCTGATTCGTCGCTGATTCGTTCTGCTCGCGTTCTGTTTCTTAATGGAACACTCCGTGAATCGGTTCGCAATTGTTTATCTTGAGGTCGCCGCATACTTTCTGTCTGATGCCGATAATGCTATCGGATGGTGCATGCCCGGCATGCCTTGCTGGTTCTGGTAAGGCCGTCGTGCCGGTGTTGGATATTTTTGATGAACCTTATGCCTACTCCCGAACTTCCCTTGATCCTGAGCGGTCGTGACGTCACCGCCGTTCTGGGGCCGACGAACACGGGGAAGACTCACCTCGCCATTGAGCGGATGCTGGCGCACCAGACGGGCATGATCGGCCTGCCGCTGCGCCTGCTGGCGCGCGAAGTCTACAACCGTGTTGTCGAACGGGTGGGGCTTGCCAATGTCGCGCTGATCACCGGTGAGGAAAAGATCATGCCGCCCGGCGCGCGCTATGCGGTGTGTACCGTCGAAGCGATGCCGCGCCAGACGGATATGGATTTCGTTGCCATCGACGAGGTCCAGCTTGCCAACGATCTGGAGCGTGGCCACATCTTTACCGACCGCATCCTGCATCTGCGGGGCCGTCAGGAAACCTTGCTGCTTGGTGCGGCCACCATGCGCGGCATACTGGAAAAGCTGCTGCGCGGCATCTCCGTCGTCACGCGTCCGCGCCTGTCCAATCTGACCTATGCCGGCTCGAAGAAGATCACGCGCCTGCCGCCGCGCACCGCCATCGTGGCCTTTGCCGCGGACGAGGTCTATTCCATCGCCGAACTGATCCGCCGCCAGAATGGCGGTGCCGCCGTGGTCATGGGGGCCTTGAGCCCGCGCACCCGCAATGCCCAGGTGGATCTCTATCAGTCGGGCGATGTGGATTATCTGGTCGCCACAGATGCCATCGGCATGGGGCTCAACCTCGATGTCGATCACGTGGCTTTTGCGCAGGACCGCAAGTTTGACGGCTATCAGTTCCGCGATCTGTCGCCGGGCGAAATCGGCCAGATCGCCGGGCGCGCCGGGCGGCACCTGCGCGACGGCACGTTTGGCGTTACAGGGCAGGTTTCCGGTTTTTCAGAAGAACTGGTGCAGCGCGTGGAATCGCATGCCTTCGATTCCGTCAAGATTTTGCAATGGCGCACCGCCCGGTTTGATTTTTCCAGCCTTGATGCGTTGAAACGGTCGATCGACACACCCGCACCGGTGGAGGGATTGACCCGGGCACTGCCGGCGGTGGATCAGCAGGCGCTCGAATATCTGTCGAAAGATCCGGATATCGCGCCGCTGGCCAACACGCCGGAACGGGTGGCCCTCCTGTGGGATGCCTGTGCGTTGCCGGACTACCGCAAAATTGCGCCGGCGCAGCATGCGGATATTATTGCATCGATCTATACAGATCTCGTCGAACATGGTCATGTTAACGAAACATACATGGGCGAACAGGTGCACCGGGCTGATACGACCGATGGCGATATCGATGCTTTGTCGCGGCGGATTGCCCAGATCAGAACTTGGACTTTTGTGTCGCATCGGCCGGGATGGCTGGCAGATCAGGCACATTGGCAAGAAAAGACGCGTGAAATTGAGGACAGATTATCAGATGCACTGCATGAACGGTTGACGAAACGCTTCGTAGACCGCAGGACAAGCGTGCTTATGAGGCGCCTGAGAGAGAATACAATGCTAGAAGCCGAAATTAGCCCTGCCGGGGACGTTGTTGTCGAAGGGCACCATGTTGGACGTTTGGATGGATTCCGTTTCACCACGGACAGCCAGATCGATGGAACCGATGCAAAAGCCGTGAAGGCCGCTGCACAAAAAGCCTTGGCGACAGAGTTCGACAATCGCGCCGAGCGCTTTGCCGCTTCCGCGAACGGCGACTTTGCCCTGGGATCGGACGGGACGCTGCGCTGGATTGGCGCTCCGGTCGCCTCGGTCGTCTCGGGCGAGCAGCCATTGAAGCCCCGAGCGGTGTTGCTGGCCGACGAGCAGCTGACGGGACCGGCACGCGACAAGGTCGCTGCGCGGGTTGACCGTTTCCTCGCCCATCATGTGGATACGGTGCTCAAGCCGCTGGTTGATCTTGCCAACGCGGATGCGCTGGTCGGGATCACGCGGGGACTGGCGTTCCAGCTCGTCGAAAATTTTGGCGTGCTGCAGCGCCGCGATGTGGCTGAAGATGTCCGCGGCCTTGATCAGGATTCGCGCGCGGCCCTGCGCCGTCTGGGCGTGCGCTTTGGCGCCTACCACGTCTTCCTGCCTGCATTGCTCAAACCAGCGCCTGCGGGTCTGCTGACGCTGCTGTGGGCACTCAAGGAAGATGCCAAGGATCGTCCCGGCTATGGCGATGTGGTGCAGGTGCTGTCCGCAGGCCGCACGTCGGTTGTCACCGATCCCGCCTTCGATCCGGCCTTCTATCGCCTCGCGGGCTACCGGCTGCTCGGACGCCGTGCCGTGCGCATCGATATTCTCGAGCGTCTGGCCGATCTCATCCGTCCGGCACTGGCATGGAAGCCGGGAAGCGGAACACGGCCCGACGGTGCCTATGACGGCACGCGTTTCGTCGTCACCCCGGCCATGATGTCCATTCTCGGGGCAACAGCCGACGATATGGAAGAAATCCTGAAGAATCTCGGCTACCGCTCGGAAGCAACCGATGCAGCCGTTGTGTCGGCCAAGGTTGCCGAACTCGATGCGGTTGCCCAGTCGCCTGCCCCGCAGGAAATGGCTGCCGTTGCGCCGGAAGGCACCAAATCCGTGCCGGCGGCCGAACCGGTTGGTGATCCCATCGTCAAACCGGTTGTCGAGGCTGTGGCAGCCGTTGCGGCTGGCGAAGAAGCGCCTGCGGCTGTTGCTGAAACCGCAACCGCTCCAGCGGCGGAAGAAGCACCCAAGCCGGTACTGCTCTGGCGCCAGGCTCCCCGCTTCGAAGGCCGCAACAACAACCGCCGTCCACAGGGCGGACGCGAGAATCCGCGTGAACCGCGGGCCCGCAATGGCAATAGCCAGGGCGAGGAGCGTCAAAGCCGTCCGAACCGCAATGCCGGTCCGCAGGGCGAGCGCGGCGAGCGCAAGGATTTCCGCGGCAAGGGCGGCAAGCCCGGCGGCGACCGCGCCCGGCAGGAAGGCGGCAAGCCCTCCGGCAAGCCGCAGAATAACGGCAAGCGTCCGGAGCGGGAAGAACGCCCGGTCAAGATCGACATGGACTCCCCCTTCGCCAAGTTGCTGGCGTTGAAGGAGCAGATGAAGAAGTGAGGGTTTGGCCCTAAATGACGGGAACCGACAGGCAGCGCATCGACAAGTGGCTGTTTTTCGCGCGGGTGGTCAAATCCCGTTCCCTCGCTGCAAAGCTGGCATCGGGCGGCAATGTCCGGGTCAACAAGGACAAGATCGACCAGCCATCACACGGGGTCAAACCCGGTGATGTGCTGACGATCACGCTGGACCGGCGCATTCTCATTTACAAAGTCCTGTCCGGCGGTACCCGGCGCGGACCTGCCGAGGAGGCGCGGGCGCTGTACGAGGACATTTCTCCGCCGCCACCGCCGAAGGATGCCATGAGCCGCTTCGACATGCTGCCCAGACGCGATGCGGGCAGCGGTCGTCCCACCAAGCGCGAACGGCGGGACGTCGACCGGCTGATGAGGGGCCGGGACAACGGCTCCGATGATTGACGCATCCGCGTTGTGGGTTGCGGGGCAAAACGCGGAAACATCGAAATTATCTCCAAATTCGTCGGTGGGACTAAAATATTATTTCCGCAACGCCTATATTAGAGGACAATGGTTGCTTGTCGGCAGGTCATCGCGATGCGATGAATGGCACGCTGCGGACTTGGACAATAGCTCGGTCCTGATGTGATGAAGACAATCCTTTTGCACGTCGAGATTTTTCGGGCCGCGTTCTGGTGCCGCAGTCCGTTTTCCCCTCTTGTCAGGCCGGTGCCAAATCGTTACCTCAACCGCTGACACGCTGACTATGGTGTCTTCAGGAGCCAGTAAATGACATATGTTGTGACCGACAATTGCATCCGCTGCAAATATATGGATTGCGTTGAGGTCTGTCCGGTCGATTGTTTTTACGAAGGTGAGAACATGCTCGTCATCCACCCGGATGAGTGCATCGATTGCGGCGTGTGTGAACCGGAATGCCCTGCGGAGGCCATCAAGCCGGACACCGAGCCGGGCCTCGACAGTTGGCTGCAGCTGAATTCGGAATATGCGGAAAAATGGCCGAATATTTCGGCGAAGAAAGATGCGCCCAGCGATGCCAAGGAAATGGACGGCGTCACCGGTAAACTCGAGAAATACTTCTCCCCGGAACCGGGCGAAGGCGACTAAACTTATTCGGGGTACCGCAATTGCCCGCAAGACTGATTTGCCCTGAAAATCAAGTCTTGCAATGCGTTTAGTTTGCGCTTGTGCAGCAAAAAGTTGATTCTGATCACTTTTCGTGTTATGGTGCTGCGATATGTTGATCATTGGACGTCAATTTCGTGGCGCTAAAGCATAAATCACCAATCGGCTAGATTTTTTCCGGACTTAACAGTTCAGGTTGAGGTTCTTTGATTGTGACCCGTCCTGCTGTTTGGTCCGGATTGCTTTGCGTGAAAATATTGACGGCCGACAAACCGGGTTCCGGTTTCCAGTGATTGGTTTAACCGGTGCGTTTTGCCGGGCGCAGCAGGGAGTAATGAAGCGCATGACAGCAGTTCCGCAGAAAAAGACCGCCCAGCGTATCGGATTCAAGACGGGTGAGTTTATTGTATATCCGGCTCACGGCGTAGGCCAGATCGTCAATATCGAAGAACAGGAAGTTGCGGGCCACAAGCTCGAACTTTTCGTGATTGACTTTCAGAAGGACAAGATGCGCTTGAAGGTACCGGTTGCAAAGGCAACCGCCATTGGTATGCGCAAACTCTCAGAAACAGATTATGTCGACCGTGCGCTGAAGGTAGTTCAGGGACGGGCCCGTATCAAGCGCACCATGTGGTCCCGCCGGGCGCAGGAATATGATGCGAAGATCAACTCGGGCGATCTGATTTCCATTTCGGAAGTTGTCCGCGATCTTTTCCGTGCCGACAATCAGCCGGAACAGTCCTATTCCGAACGCCAGCTCTATGAAGCAGCGCTCGACCGCATGGCCCGTGAAATTTCCGCCGTCAACAAGATGTCGGAAACCGAAGCCGTCCGTCTGATCGAAGTCAATCTCGCCAAAGGTCCCAAGCGCGGCGCGAAGACTGAAGAAACCGAAGCTGATGCGGACATTTCCGTTGAAGACGAACAGGAAGAAGCCGCGTAACAGCGGGTTCATCCCTTTCAACAAACAGCCCGGTTTTACCGGGCTTTTTGTTATTCGCTGATGATCTTCATCTTGTCGCCGACGGAAACCGTGCCGCCGGGCGGCAGGGCGTTGATCAGCCGGAAGAGATCCAGCTTGCGGTCCGTGCCCATGATCTGGCTGGAGAGGCTGGCAAGCGTATCGCCCGACTTGACCGTGACAACGCGGATCCGCAGCGGCTTGATGTTGGCCTTTTCCTGCGCCGTCAGCAAATGGAAGCTCTGCGTCACCGTTTGCGCTGCCGGCATCAGTGCCGTGCTGCCCGTGGGCGCCGCCGTCAGGAAGCGATAGATGCGGTCGCCGGAATTCACGACGAAAATATCGAATTCCCAGCGGTCCGCCTTGGCTTTTGCCGTGGCGGCGGGCATGCCGTTGAATGTCGTCGCCTTGACGCTGGCATTGTCCAGGCCGGTTACCCAGCCGCTGCGCATGTAGTCGACCATCGATGTTTTGCCGGAAACCTGGGTTCCATCAAAGCGGATCGCGACTTCGCCGGGTCCGGTTGCCATGACGGCGGCTGCGGAATTGTCGATGACAAAACCGTCCGGCACGGTGAAGCTGACGCCGAGCAGCGGGTGCACGAAGGTTCGGCCGCGGACATAGCCTTCTTCTGGCGTGTCGCCATAGAGCAGCCCGTCGATCCCTTGCAGGAAGGAATCGCGATCCGTCGTGCCGACACCGGGCGCACCGATCTTGCGGGCATGACCGCGCGCCAGCTCGATGCGCTGCGGTGCGGAGGGGTGGCTGGCAAGGAAGTCGAGGCTGGCATCGGTGGCGCCGGAGACGTTGCGGAAGTCCGCATAGGCGGCCATCGACTGCAGGAAGCGCGCAGCCGCAAAGGGATCATACCCGGCTTCGCCGATCATCTTGATGCCGATGGCATCCGCCTGCAATTCCTGATTGCGCGAGAACTGCGCCATGCGCAGCTTGCCGCGAATGAGCGCCTCGCGGCCCGCCTGGTCGTCCTGCAGCACTTCCGACACAACGCGGCCGGCGATGACGGCTTCCGCTTCGCGCTGCTGGCGTTCGATGCCGTGATTGGCGATCACATGGCCCATTTCATGGGCAATGACGGCGGCAAGTTCCGCGCTGTCATTGGCCAGCGCAAGCAGGCCGCGGGTGACGTAGAGATAGCCACCCGGCAGTGCAAAGGCGTTGATGTTGGGCGAATTGAGGATGGTGATGCGATAGGTATGGGTCGGATTGTCCGATACGGTGGTCAGATTCCCGACGACCTTGGCAACCATGCGTTCGAGCTTCGCGTCCTTGTACTCGCCGCCATAGGTGGCCAGGATGCGGGGATGCTGTTCGGCGCTCAGTTTGGCCAGCCGGTCATTCTTCGAGACATTGTCGACGATGACAGGGCTTGATGACGGGCCGAGCGCATCTTCCTTGGTGACGTTGAGCACCTGGCAGCCCGACAGGAAGGCGAGCAGCAGCGTCGTCGAAACCACGGTCGTGCTTCGTACTGCCGGATGGAACCGTCGATTGCCGATGGGGAGAATGTGCGAGCCCAGAATCATGTCCTCATGTCGTGCGGCGCCAGTGCAAACGCTAAAGCCAAGTTCTCACTCGTCTTTTGCCTGCGGAATCGGTGTGCTTACTTTCTAGCTAGCCCGTTGAGCAGGCTGGGGCAAGAATTACATTGATTTCTTATGAGACCCATTGAGTACAAAATATGTCAAAGTGATAACTCTTGCGAGCCGAGATATTTTCGCAACAGGGAGGGGCCTTTGGCCGAGAGCAATTCGCCCGCGGGCCCCGATGCTGCCACATGGCCATTTTCGAGAAAGAACAGCGTTGATGGTAAACGCAAAGCATCGTCTGGATGGTGGGTGACCATCACCACAGTCATTCCAGTATCTTTTTGCAGTTGTCCGACCAGATCAAGCATTTCATGGCGCAATGCTGGACCAAGTGAAGCAAAGGCTTCATCGAGCAACAGTACAGGCCGGTTGCGCACCAGCGCCCGGGCGATGGCAACGCGCTGGCGTTCCCCGCCCGACAGTGCCGCCGGTTTGCGCGTCTCCTTGCCCGCAAGCCCGACCTTGGCGATGGCGTCGTGGACCGCCTGCCGATCCGCCGCGTCGAGGCGCAGGCCCGGCCTGCGGCCAAGGCCGACATTGGCGGCAACGTCGAGATGGGCAAAAAGATTGTTGTCCTGAAACACCATGGAAACCGGGCGCCGGGATGGTTCGACATGCGTGACATCGGCATCGCCGATCAGCACGCGGCCGGAGAGCGGTGCCTCGAAACCGGCAATCAGATTGAGAACCGTGGATTTGCCCGCGCCGCTCGGCCCGATGATGGCGGCAATGGACGACGCTGCGATGGCAAGGTCGAAACGCATGGCCATGTCGCCGTAATCGAAGCGAACGGCATCAAGCCGGATCGCGGCGCCGCCGGTTGTGATTTTTTCCGTTTGTTCAGCCATCTCTTGCATTGTCCTGTCGGGCGAGGCTGGCCGCACCGCGGTCGGCTGCGAACATCAAGAGCAGGCACAGGACCCCAAGGATCAGCGCCAGTCCCGCTGCATCCTGTGTGCGATAACTTCCCATGCGCTGCAAGAGCAGGAAAGGCAGGGTCTGGATGGAATCATTGCCGAACAGCGCGATGGTTCCAAGATCGCCCAGCGACAGGGCCATGGCGAAGGCGAAGGCAACACCCATGGGCAGGCGCAAAGCCGGCCAGTCGATCAGGCGCAGCCGGTCCCAGCCGGTGATGCCGAGTTGGAGGCAAAGCCGGTTGTGGCGGCTTGCGGCCGTATCCCAGGCCGGGCGCAGGATGCGGAAGGCGAAGGGCACGGCCATGGCGGCATTGACGCCGATGACCATGACGGGTGCAAGGCTGAACGGGTTGATGGCATGGCGCGAGAGGATGAACCAGCCGGCCCCGATGACGATGGGCGGCACCACCATGATCAGGCTCGCCCCCAGATCCAGTGACCGTTCGAACAGACCCGGCGAAACCGTTCGCCGCCGGCTCTGCTGATACTCCCGGGCGATGACAAGCGACAGCGACAGCGCGAGGGAGAGCAGGGCTGCAGCCGCGCCAAGCACGATGCTTGTGGCAATGGCGCGCCAGACGATGGATTCGCTCATCAGGCGCGCCAGGTCGGCGCCAAGCCCGGAGACAACGGTTCCGCCCATGGGCAGGCCGACAAAGAGCAGTCCGAGGAGAATGATCGCTGTATTGACGCATTGCGCTGCACGGCCCGGCCGCTCGAAGCGCCGCGTGGTCGTCTGGAGACTGAAGCCTTCCTCCGCCGGTTTGCCCGTCAGGCCGAGCAGCAGCAGCACGGCGATGGTCAGGCCCAGTTGCAGCAGTGTGAGCGAGACGGCGCGGGCAATATCGAAATCGAAATGCAGGGACTGGTAGATCGCCACTTCCAGCGTGGTGGCGCGCGGTCCGCCGCCCAGGGTCAGCACGATCGTGAACGAGGTGATGCAGAGCATGAAGATCAGCCCGGCAATACCGGACAGATTGCGGCGGATGACCGGCCATTCAATCAGGCGGAAGCGTGCCCAGCCGCCCATGCCGAGCTGCGCGGCGAGTTTCCAGTAATCCGACGGAATGGAATCAAGGCTTGCAAGTACCAGCCGGGTCGCCAGCGGCAGGTTGAAAAAGACGTGGGCGAGAAGGATGCCGGGAAGCCCGTAAATATTGGGTATGGTGTCCATGCCAAGGCTGCTGAAAGCAAAGGCAAGCAGGCCGTTGCGGCCATAGATGCTGGTGATGCCCAGCACCGCAACAAGTGCGGGTAAGGCCAAGGGCAGGGCAAACAGACGCAGAATCAGCGCGCGGCCGGGAAAGGCGGGATGTTCATGCAAGGCACGCGCGAGCGGAATGGCAAAGGCAACCGCAAGCAGCATGGACAGGAGCGCCTGCATCAGCGTGAACCGGGCCACCCGCCACAGATAGCTGTCGAATGCGGCAAAACCTTCCGTGCCGCCGCGCAGCGCTTCGGATGCGAGACTGAGAAGTGCGCCACCCGCAAGTGCCGCCAGAAAGGCGAGGGCGCATGCCCCCACCCAAGGTCTGAAACTGCGGATGGCAATCACAATGCTACAGGCTCATGGCCGCGAGCCATTCATCGATCCAGGCTTTACGGTTCTTGGCGACTTCCTCGGACGGGAAGATCAAAGTTTTGACCGGCTGTACAAGCGTTTCAAAGGCCGGATTCAGCGCGTCGGTGGTTTTCGCAGCCGGATACATCCAGTTGTTTTCAGGGATCGCATCCTGAAACGCCGGGCTGGTCATGAAGGCAAGAAACTGCGCCGATAGCGGGTTTTTCGCCCCGTTGACGGTCTGGGCAGCGACTTCGACCTGCAGGTAATGGCCTTCGCTGAACGAAATGGCCTTGTAGCGGTCCACGCGCTCGGCGATCAGGTGATAGGCAGGCGATGTGGTGTAGGACAGCACCAGCGGTGCTTCGCCCTTGGTGAAGAGACCATAGGCTTCCGACCAGCCGGGCGTGACGGTCAACACCCGGTCTTTCAGCTTCGCCCAGGCTTCTCCCGCCTTGTCGCCATAGACCGACTTGACCCAGAGCAGCAGGCCGAGACCGGGCGTCGAGGTGCGGGGGTCTTCGATGACGATCTTCTGCTTCGGGTCGCCTTCGACCAGTTCCTTAAGGCTTTCCGGCGGGGTCTTCAGCTTCTCGGAATCATAGATGACGGCGAAATAGCCGTAATCGTAGGGAACGAAGGTATCATCGGTGTAGCCGCCGGGGATGCTCACGGCTGTCGTGTCGATGCCATGGGGGGCAAACAGGCCGGTTTGCCTGGCCTCATAGGTCAGGTTGGTGTCGAGGCCGAGCACCACATCCGCCTTGGTTGACTCGCCTTCCAGCTTGACCCGGTTGAGCAAGGCAACGCCATCGGCAACCGCCACGAATTCGACAGTGCAGGCACATTGCTTTTCGAAGGCTTGTTTGACCTTCGGGCCGGGGCCCCATTCGGCGGTGAAGCTTTCATAGGTGTAGACGGTGAGTTTGCCTTCGGCATGCGCGGTGCCAAGGGGAATGACGGCGAACAGAGCAGTCACAATGGCCGCTGTTTTTACAATAGTCTCGAATGGCCGCATCGGCGCCTCCTATCAGCAGTGTTCAAAAGGATTGGTGCGCCGGCAAATCTGCCGCGTCTAATCCCTCCGCCGGTACAAACCGGATCAGGTTCCGCGGGTTGGCAGGGTCTCCCCGTGCGCCTCTCAGCCGGTCCATGCGACCGGCACCCCGTTAGAGCGTGACAAGGATAGAGGTTCGGCCGGAGCCGTGCAAGCGGTCGATGCTTATGAAATCTTTATGTTTTGCCGGTTCTGCCAAATCGAAAGCTGATACTGGCGCGCCTATTGTCCCTAGCGAAAACATCCCGTGCGGTTGTTTTCCGATGGAAAGGGTCAATCATGTTTCGTGGTCACGGTTTTTATCATTCCCATGTCAGGGTGCAGCAGAACCCGGCTTCCCAAAACGCACGCCGCAAGGCGATCCTCCTGCGTCCGCGCCGGCAGAAATTCATCCCGGAGCTTTATCCGAGCCTGTTTCTGGCCATCGGCGTGGCGATTGCCGGCATGGCCGCGATTGCGCTGGGGCGCTTCGTTTAACCGAGAAACACGGATGCCCTGTGCGACCGGCTTGTGCCATGCTATGGCCGGTGCATGAGCAAATTCGTCCTTCTTCTTGGTGGAACCGTTCACGTCACCGACCGTCTCCGGCATCTCATTGCCGGGGCGCGCGTTCTTGCCGCCGATGGTGGCATTGCCCATGCGCAGGCGCTTGGCGTTGAACCTGAGTTGTGGCTGGGTGATTTCGATTCGACATCGCCTGAACTTGCCGAACGCTATGCGCATGTGCCGCGTTCGGTTTTTCCAACCGCCAAGGACATGACCGACGGCGAACTGGCACTCAACGAGGCCTTCCGGCTGGGCGCCACCGAAGTGATCCTGTGCGGCGCCTTTGGCGGTGAACGCACCGACCACACCCTGCTGCACCTGACCATGGCGACCCGTTATGCTGCCGAGGGGCGGAAGATCATACTGTCCAGCGGAAGCGAGGAAGCGCATCCCCTGGTTGCAGGAGAATATGCGTTCGATTTTGCCGATGGAACGGTATTCAGCATTGTGGCCTTTACGTCCCTGCGCGGATTATTTATCCATGGTGCGCGATGGCCGCTGGAAAATATGGAACTTTCTTTCGGTTCATCGCTTACAGTGTCGAATGCCGTGTGTGGAAATCTCCACGTATCGCTTCGTTCAGGCAATGCAGTCCTGATTGCTGCGCCGTAAAATTGCGAAACGCTTGTAAAACAACGCGGAAAGTGCAATTCTTGCGGCACAGCATTGGGGACGCAAGCTGGTTATTTTAGTTTTGAAACGGGAGAGGTCTTCCATGTTGAAAAGTTTGTCGACAGTAGCAGTTGCCGCACTTCTGGCATTTTCGGTAGCCGGTTGCACAACAAGTGAGCAGCGCACGGCGGGTTATGGCGTTGGCGGTGCAGCACTTGGTGCTTTGGCTGGTGGTGCAATCGGTGGTGGCCGTGGCGCACTGGCTGGTGCTGCCATCGGTGGTGTTGGTGGTGTGGCTGTTGGTGCCGCAACGGCCAACAATGATGGCCGCCGTTACTGCACATATGAAAACCGTTACGGCGAGCGCTATCGCGCGCCTTGCCGCGGTTACTAATCCTTCCCCATCAGGGAAAGCGGAACAGGCCGGGAAACCGGCCTGTTTTTGTTTGACGCCGCCGGGGTGCATGGGCTGATCTTTGTTCTGCCGCATTAAGCCCGCACGATATGGCCGCTATATTCATGTTGAGAGGATTGACTAATGAGTTTTCGTTTGACCGCCATTGCGGTTTCCGCGCTTCTGGCCATGTCATTGGCCGGTTGTGAAACGAGCGAACAGAACCAGCGGGCCGGGACGGGCGCGTTGATCGGCGGCGGTGTCGGCGCACTCGCCGGACAGGCACTCGGGCACAATACCAAAAGCACCGTGATCGGTGCGGCCGGCGGCGCGCTTCTCGGTGCTGCTGTCGGTACGGCAACGACGCCAAGCGGTGGCGGCAACGGCAATCAGAATCTTTGCCGTTATCAGCGGCCCGATGGCAGCATCTACAATGCCCCCTGCGAAGGCAATGGCGGCCGCGGCGCTGCCTATGGCGGATACAACAACAACGGTTACAACAACGGCGGCTACTGAGCGGCGCGTTGCTGAACGGATCCAGACAGGCCGGTTTTCCGGCCTGTTCTGTTTTATGCCATAAAGATATTTGACAGCGGCGCCAATCTCGCCGACAAGCGCCCGTCGGCACTGATGTCCGGCAATTGCGCTCCTTTTCCAGAACTGAAAAACGCCATGGCTCCACCCCTTCTTCGTCTTGACCGGATTGCACTGACGTTTGGCGGCACACCGCTCCTCAGCGATGCGGCGATTTCCGTCAGCGAGGGCGATCGCATTGCCCTTGTCGGCCGTAACGGGTCCGGCAAGTCGACGCTGCTCAAGATCGCGGCGGGCTTCATCACGCCGACCGACGGTGAGGTGTTCCGCCATCCCGGCGTCACCGTCCGCTATCTCGCCCAGGCGCCCGATATGGAAGGTTTTGCCAATGTCCGCGACTATGTCGAGGCGGGTCTGGGACCGGCGGACGATCTCTACCGCGTCAGCTACATTCTTGAACATCTCGGCCTGACCGGCGAGGAAAAGCCGGACAATCTGTCGGGCGGCGAGGCGCGGCGTGCGGCGCTGGCCAAGGTTCTCGCCCCCCAGCCCGATATCCTGCTTCTCGACGAGCCGACCAACCATCTCGACCTGACGACGATCGAATGGCTGGAAGGTGAATTGCGGCAGATCCGCTCCAGCATCGTGGTCATCTCCCATGACCGGCGGTTTCTGGAAAACATCAGCCGCTCGACGGTCTGGCTTGACCGCGGCGTTACGAAACGGCTCGACCAGGGCTTTGGCGCCTTCGAGGAATGGCGCGACAAGGTGCTGGAGGAGGAAGAGCGCGATCTGCACAAGCTCGGCCGCCAGATCGTGCGCGAGGAACATTGGTTACGCTACGGCGTTACGGCACGGCGCAAACGCAACATGCGGCGTCTCGGCGAACTCCAGTCTATGCGCGGGGAATTCCGCAATCATCGCCGTGCGCAGGGAACCGCCGTCCTGAAGGCCAGCGATGCCAGGGAATCCGGCAAGCTGGTGATCGAGGCCGAGCATCTGGTCAAGGCCTATGGCGAACGCGTGCTGGTCAAGGATTTCTCCACGCGCATCCAGCGCGGCAACTGCGTCGGCTTTGTCGGTCCGAACGGTGTCGGCAAGACCACGCTTCTCTCCATGCTGACGGGCCTGCTCGCACCGGACAGCGGTTTCGTGCGCCTTGGCACCAATCTTGAAATCGCCGTGCTGGACCAGAAGCGCGACAGTCTCAACCTTGACCAGACCCTGTCCGATTACCTGACCGACGGGCGCGGCGAGAATGTCATCGTCAACGGCGAACAGCGCCATGTGGCGTCCTACATGAAGGACTTCCTGTTCCAGCCGGAGCAGTTGCGCACGCCGATCCGCGAACTGTCGGGCGGCGAGCGGGCGCGGCTCATGCTGGCGCGCGTCCTGGCCCGCCCGGCCAATCTGCTGGTGCTCGACGAGCCGACCAACGATCTCGACATGGAAACGCTCGACCTTTTGCAGGAGCTGGTGTCCGGCTTTGCCGGAACGGTGCTGCTGGTCAGCCATGACCGCGATTTTCTCGACCGTACCGTAACATCGGTGATTGCGCCGGAAGGCGACGGGCGCTGGCTTGAATATGCCGGCGGCTATACGGACATGCTGGCGCAGCGCAAGGAAGTGCTGGCGACGCGCAAGGAGCTGAAGACGGCCAGGTCACCGGCTGCAACCGAAGCCGCCGGAGAGAAAGCCGCAGTGCAGCGCGAGGAAAAGCGCAAACTGTCGTACAAGCAGAAATTCGCGCTGGAAAACCTGCCGGGCAAGATGGAAGCGCTGCACGCCGACATCCACAAGCTCGAAGCAAAACTTGCCGATCCGAACCTCTTTGCCAAAAACCCGCAGGTCTTCAACAAGACCGTCGAGGAGATCGGCAAGAAGCGCCACGATCTCGAGCGCTTTGAGGAAGAGTGGCTGGAGCTGGAAATGCTGCGCGAGGAAATCGAGGGCTAGAGCCTCACTTGTTCGGCCAATGCGGCAGGATCAGGTTGCCTTGGGCGCGATCTTGGCAGCAAGGTTTTCGATCCGCGTGGTGACTTCGGAAAGAACGCCGGTGATGGCCGTGTCGTTCTTGTCCGCCCTCTGCAAGGCTTCATCGCGGCTCTTGCGCAGGGCGTCCGCCTCGTTTTCAAGCCCTTTCACCCGCATCTGCAATTCATGCAGCTCGTCGGTGATCATGATGCCGGCCATGACGGTCAGGCGCAGGTCGCCGATCTCACCGAACGACGATTTGAGGTGCGTCACGTAACGGTCGAACCGCTCGGCCAGGCCGGTCAGATGCTGTTCCTGGCCTTCGTCACAGGCCATCCGGTAGGCTTTGCCGTCAATCGTAACTGTTACAGTGGCCATGGGCGTCTCTTTCAGCTGATAGCGGTATTACCGGTCCAGTACGGTGCGAATGGATTCCATCGCCGTTACGAGACGGCGGGAGACTTCCTTGTTGGCGGCTTCCAGACGTTCCGCACGTCCTTCCGATGCGTCCAGCTCCTGGGCCAGCCTGCGCCGGTCCATGTTCATGCGCTGGACCTCTTCCTCGGCTTCGGCAAAGTCACCCTCCTGCTCAAGGCGCATATCAACCGCGTCCTCGAGATGAGCCAAGGCTTTTGCCAATCGTTCCAGAACCTGCTTGAGGGTGGCTTCCGGTGCCATTTTCGCGTTTCCCCTGTGTGTCGCTCTTTTACGCGAATCGCAAAAAGAAGAACAGCTTATGCGCCGAAGTCTAGAGGGCACATCAACGTCGCGTCAATCAATCCGCGTTGTCACAGTCCAGTCATGCACCGATAATAAGCGTCTGCGACGAAAGAGCCTGCTTTTCGAACGCCTCAATTTGACTTAGGTTTTATTGACTCCCTGATGACACCTGCTATGTGTCGCGTGCCTTTTGGATCTTGTCTGAACCGGCGTCCAGAAACGGCATTTCCTATCCTCTTCGAAAGACGGTACACATGACCAATTCTGATAAATCCAACCAAATGGCCAATGCAATCCGCTTTCTGTCGGCAGATGCAGTGGAGAAGGCCAATTCCGGCCATCCCGGCCTTCCCATGGGCGCAGCTGATATTGCGACCGTTCTTTATACCCGTTTCCTCAAGCACGATCCGAAGGCGCCGCATTGGCCCGACCGCGATCGCTTTGTCCTTTCCGCCGGACATGGCTCGATGCTGCTCTATTCGGTGCTTTACCTCTCGGGTTACGAAGACATCACCATCGACCAGATCAAGAATTTCCGTCAGCTCGGCTCGCGCACGGCCGGTCATCCAGAATACGGCCACGCCGCCGGCATCGAAACCACCACGGGCCCGCTCGGCCAGGGCCTGGCCAATGCCGTGGGCATGGCACTGTCCGAACGCATCATGAATGCCCATTATGGCGACAAGCTCGTCGATCACCATACCTATGTGATCGCCGGTGACGGCTGCCTCATGGAAGGCATCAGCCAGGAAGCCCTCGCGCTTGCCGGTCATCTCAAGCTGAACAAGCTCATCGTTTTCTGGGACCACAACAACATTTCCATCGACGGCCCGGTGTCGCTCGCCGACAATACGGATCAGTGCGCCCGCTTCGAGGCTTCCGGCTGGAACTCGATCAATGTCGACGGTCATGACCAGGATGCGATTGCTGCCGCGATTGAAAAGGCCCACAAGTCCGACAAGCCGACCCTGATCGCCTGCAAGACGACCATCGGTTTCGGTGCGCCGACCAAGGCCGGCACAAACAAGGTGCACGGTTCGCCGCTCGGTGCGGAAGAACTCGCCGGTGCACGCAAGGCACTCGGCTGGACATCCGAGCCATTTGTCGTTCCTGCCGATATTCTCGATACCTGGCGCGCCTCCGGTCTGCGCTCCGCCAAGGAGCATGCGGCATGGGAACAGCGCCTTGCGGCGACCGATGCGGAAACCCGCTCGGAGTTCGAGCGCCGTATCCGCGGCGATCTGCCCGGCAATTTCGAAGCCACGATCACGGCCTACAAGAAGAAGCTTTCGGAAGACAAGCCGAAGGTCGCGACCCGCAAGTCATCGGAAATGGCGCTTGAGGTCATCAACGGTGTCGTTCCCGAAACCATCGGCGGTTCCGCCGATCTGACCGGTTCCAACAACACCAAGACCAGCCAGACCCAGAACATCAGCCCCGATGATTACCGCCAGCGTTATGTGCATTACGGCATCCGCGAGCACGGCATGGCCGCTGCGATGAACGGCATGGCGCTGCATGGCGGCCTCATTCCCTATTCCGGCACATTCCTGACCTTCTCGGACTATGCCCGCGGCGCCATGCGCCTTTCCAGCCTCATGGGCATCCGCGTCATCTATGTGATGACGCACGATTCCATCGGTCTTGGTGAAGATGGTCCGACGCACCAGCCGGTCGAACATCTGGCAGCCCTGCGCGCCATTCCGAACAATTATGTGTTCCGTCCGGCGGATGCCGTGGAGACGGTGGAATGCTGGGAACTGGCGCTGAAATCCCGCAAGACGCCGTCGACATTGGCGCTGACACGCCAGAACCTGCCGACGGTCCGTACCGACCACGTCGACGAGAACAAGTGCGCCTACGGTGCCTATGAACTGGCTCCGGCCAGCGGCAAGGCTGCGGTGACGATTTTCGCGACCGGTTCGGAAGTCGAAATTGCTCTGGCCGCCCGTGCGCAGCTGGAAAAGGATGGTCATCCGGCCCGCGTCGTTTCCGTGCCCTGCTTTGAACTCTTCGAACAGCAGAGCGAAGACTACAAGCGCGCGCTGATCGGCGATGCTCCGGTCAAGGTTGCGGTGGAAGCTGCGATCCGTCTCGGCTGGGACCGTTTCATCGGCCTCGATGGCATCTTTGTCGGCATGACCGGTTTTGGTGCCAGCGGCCCGATCGAAGAGCTCTACAAGCATTTCGGCATCACCGCGGAAGCCATCGTCGCGGCGGCGGAAGGCAAGTTGAAATAATCGGCGGGTTTACCGCTTCACACCATTCATCAAGGGCTCCTCACTACCCCCAAGGAGAAACAAAAAAATGACAGTTCGCGTTGCAATCAACGGGTTTGGCCGCATTGGCCGCAATGTTCTTCGCGCCATTATCGAATCCGGCCGCACCGACATCAAGGTTGTCGGCATCAACGATCTGGGTCCGGTCGAGACCAATGCCCACCTGATGCGTTATGACTCCGTACACGGCCGTTTCCCCGGCACTGTAACGGTTTCCGGCGATACCATCGACGTCGGCCAAGGCCCGATCAAGGTCACTGCCGTGCGCAACCCGGCAGAATTGCCGTGGAAAGAGCTCAACGTTGATATCGCGCTGGAATGCACCGGCATTTTCACGGCGCGTGACAAGGCGGCAGCCCATCTTGAAGCCGGCGCCAAGCGCGTCATCGTGTCGGCGCCTGCTGACGGTGCCGACCTGACGGTTGTGTTCGGTGTGAACCATCACAAGCTGACCAAGGAACATCTGGTCATTTCCAATGCGTCCTGCACCACCAACTGCCTTGCCCCGGTTGCATTTGTGCTCAACGAAGCTGTCGGCATCGATCATGGTTTCATGACCACGATCCACAGCTATACCGGCGACCAGCCGACGCTCGACACCATGCACAAGGATCTCTATCGCGGCCGTGCGGCGGCGCTGTCGATGATCCCGACATCGACCGGTGCCGCCAAGGCTGTCGGTCTCGTCCTGCCGGAACTCAACGGCAAGCTCGACGGCAGCTCGATCCGCGTCCCGACGCCCAATGTCTCGGTTGTGGATTTCAAGTTCGTTGCCAAGCGCGCGACCACGGTTGCCGAGATCAACGACGCCATCAAGTCCGCCGCCAACGGCAAGCTGAAGGGTATCCTTGGCTATACCGATGCTCCGAATGTCTCGATCGACTTCAACCACGACCCGCATTCATCCGTGTTCCATCTCGACCAGACCAAGGTCATGGAAGGAACATTCGTGCGCGTCCTGTCGTGGTACGACAATGAATGGGGCTTCTCGAACCGCATGGCCGACACGGCCGTCGCGTTCAGCAAGGTCATCTGAGACGCTTGCTCCGATATGAGTTGAACGGCAGGCGTTTACACCCCCCTCTGTCCTGCCGGACATCTCCCCCACAAGGGGGGAGATCAGCTTTCAGATTTGTTGATGCACATCATCGAATGTGACGATGAGCGATAACACCAATGCCAATGTGATCTCCCCCCTTGTGGGGGAGATGGGCGGTAGCCCAGAGGGGGGTGCTGGCAAATTCAGATGAGGGGTAATCACCATGCCAGCTTTCAAGACACTCGATGATGCCGATGTTGCGGGAAAACGCGTTCTTCTGCGTGTTGACCTGAACGTACCGGTTGCCAATGGCCACGTGACCGATGCCACCCGGATCGAGCGTGTCGCTCCCACCATCCTTGAATTGTCGAAAAAGGGCGCCAAGGTCATCCTGCTTGCGCATTTCGGCCGTCCGAAGGATGGGCCCACGCCGGAATTCAGCCTGAAGCCCATAGCGCATGCGGTTGCCAAGGTGATCGGCCAGAACGTGCATTTCGCCGAGGACAGCATCGGCCAAAAGGCGGCCGAAGCCGTCGCCAAGCTCGGGAACGGCGATATCCTGCTTCTGGAAAACACCCGTTTCCACAAGGGCGAGGAAAAGAACGATCCGGCCTATGTCAAGGCATTGGCCGCCAATGGCGATATCTACGTCAATGACGCGTTTTCTGCCGCGCACCGCGCCCACGCCTCGACCGAGGGTCTGGCGCATGTGCTGCCGGCCTATGCGGGCCGTACCATGCAGGCGGAGCTCGAAGCGCTGGAAAGCGGCCTCGGCCATCCGAAGCGTCCGGTGGTTGCGGTTGTCGGCGGTGCCAAGGTGTCGTCCAAGCTCGATCTCCTCGGCAATCTCGTCGAGAAGGTCGATGCGCTGGTGATCGGCGGCGGCATGGCCAATACATTTCTGGCGGCGCAGGGCGTCAAGGTCGGCAAATCGCTGTGCGAGCATGATCTCGCCGACACGGCCCGCGAGATCATGGCCAAGGCGCAGGCGGCCAACTGCACCATCATCCTGCCGGTCGACGCCATCGTTGCCTGGCATTTCGAAGCCAATGCACCGTTCCATGCCTACGGTCTGGATGCCATCCCCGAGGATGGCATGATCCTCGATGTCGGGCCGCAGTCGATCGAGCGCATCAAGGGTGCCATCGACGATGCGGCAACGCTGGTGTGGAACGGTCCGCTGGGCGCGTTCGAGCTGACACCGTTCGATAAGGCAACCGTTGCAGCGGCGCGGCATGTGGCCGAGCGCACCAAGTCGGGCCATCTGGTTTCGGTTGCCGGCGGCGGCGACACGGTGGCGGCGCTCAACCATGCGGGCATTGCCGATGACCTGACTTATGTGTCGACCGCAGGCGGCGCCTTCCTCGAATGGATGGAAGGCAAGCCGCTTCCGGGCGTCGACGTCCTCAAGCGCTGATGGCCTGTTCAAGGCGTGATCCGGGGTCTTTGCGGGCTCCGGATTAACGAAGAACAGAAAATGTTATCCTGTTAAATCGGTTGAAAAAATTTCAATCGTTTCAAAGGCTTGAACTGCCATTCCGTTTGATATGAGCTTCTGGTATGGGCCAGACCACTAGAAACGGAGTGCATGATCTATGAGCGAACGCCTGGAAGATATCGCGATTGCAATGGTTGCCAGCGGCAAGGGCCTGCTTGCTGCGGATGAAAGTACCGCAACGATCAAGAAGCGGTTCGATACGATTGGGCTGGAATCGACAGCCGATAGCCGCCGCGACTATCGCGAAATGCTGTTCCGCTCGGACGATGCCATGAAGAACTACATCTCCGGCGTCATTCTCTATGATGAAACCCTGCGTCAGAACGCCAAGGACGGCACGCCTTTCGTGCAGATCCTGAAAGCGGCCGGCAGCATTCCGGGCATCAAGGTCGATGCCGGCGCCAAGAACCTCGCCGGTTTTGCCGACGAGACCATCACGGAAGGCCTTGATGGCCTGCGTGAGCGGCTGGCTGAATATTACAAGCTGGGCGCGCGCTTTGCCAAATGGCGCGGCGTCATCAATATTTCCGATGCCCTGCCGAGCTGGGGTGCGGTCAAGCAGAATGCACAGGCTCTGGCCCGTTATGCCGCCCTTTGCCAGGAAGCCGGCATCGTGCCGATCGTCGAACCGGAAGTGCTGATGGACGGCAAGCCGGGCACCCACACGATCGAGCGCTGCTACGACGTGACCGAATGGGTATTGAAGACCGTTTTCACCGAGCTCTACGATGCCCGCGTCGTGCTGGAAGGCATGATCCTCAAGCCGAACATGGTCATTGACGGCAAGAATGCCCGCAAGGCGTCGGTTGAACAGGTTGCCGAGCAGACCCTGCGTGTCTTGAAGTCGACGGTTCCATCCGCCGTGCCCGGCATCGCCTTCCTCTCCGGCGGCCAGTCGGATGAAGAAGCAACGGCGCATCTCTCGGCGATGAATGCCGCCCATGGCCTGCCGTGGAAGCTGACATTCTCCTATGGCCGTGCCCTGCAGGCTGCTGCGTTGAGCGCCTGGAACGGCAAGTCGGAAAATGTTGCAGCCGGTCAGCGTGCCTTCACGCACCGCGCCAAAATGAACAGCCTTGCCGCAACCGGCGGCTGGAAAAAGGACCTGGAAAAGGCCGCTTAAGCGTTTTTTATACAAAAACAGCTCTCATAGAGCCCGGGCCGGAATCAGGTCCGGGTTTTTTGTGTGCTGTGAGGACCGTTTGACCAAACCATCGGCTTTCCATCCGCTTGTCAGCTGGCTGCTGTTTCCGGTCTATGCGTGGCAGGGCATTGCCGTGCGGCTGAAGACCGAACGCATGCTGCCGCCGCCAGCCTTTCCCGTGGGCGAGATCGCAGGCAAGGAGCCGGCCATCCGCCTGCTGGTGCTCGGCGATTCCTCCGCGGCCGGTGTCGGGGTGAGCGACGTCTGGCAAAGTCTCTGCGTGCGGCTTGCCGTGCACCTGCAGGGACGGACGGGACGCAAGATCATCTGGCGCGCCGCTGGGTTCAATTCCGCCACGTCAGGCCAGCTGCGCGATCATGTGGTGCCCAATATCGAGCGGGGCATGTGGACCCATATCGTTCTGACGACCGGAACCAACGACACCAAGAATTTCCATTCGGTCGCCCGTTTCAAAGGGGAATTCGGCGGGCTGCTCTATGCACTGAAGGCAAAGTGGCCGGAGACCTCGGTCGTCTGGTCGCCGGTCATCGATTTCCGCGACGTGCCGGCCATGCCGCCGCTGCTCGGGCGCATTCTGGAGGGGCGGGCCGGTGCCATCAACGCCATGGGCGAGCGGCTCTGCCGCGAACGCTCGGCAATACCGGCGCCGCGCCTGCCGGTCGAGGGGCCGGAGGGTTTTTCCAGCGACGGTTTCCATGCCTCCGCCCATGGCTACGATGCCTGGGCGAAACATCTCGTGCCCTATGTGCTTAATCTCACCGTGAGGGAAGCTACCGGGCGCGAAGGCGAAGAAAACTCATAACCCGCTGTGGCTCAGCACCACGACAACCAGCATCGCAAATATCGCTCCGGCGGCGATTTTCCAGAAATCCCCGCGCTTCTTCATGCCGGGCCAGCCCAATGGCTTGATCAGATGCAGCGCCATCAGGAGGATCAGCAGCAGCGGCAGAATCTTGAGCATCGTCGTTACAAAGCCTGCCGCCTGAGGGGAACGGGTGAGTGGGGATTCGACAAGTGTGTGATCCCGCGCCAATTGTCAAATCGGCCTTTGACTCCGGGGCGCACATTGGGGAAGGTACGCCATCTGGGAGGATATTCATGACATCACGCTATGCACAGGTCTACCGGGATTGGCAGTCCGATCCGGAGGGATTTTGGGCCAGGGCCGCCGAGGCCATCGACTGGTCGCGGCCGTGGGAACAGGTCTTTGATGCCACGCATCAGCCCTATGGCCGCTGGTATCCGGGGGCGGAGTGCAACACCTGCTACAACGCCGTCGACCGTCACGTGGAGCGCGGCCGGGGTGATCAGGTCGCCCTGATCTATGACAGCGCGGTGACCGGCACGGGACGCAAGATCACCTATGCCGCCTTGCTCGACGAGGTGAACGCGCTGGCGGCGGTGCTGACCGACAGGGGCGTCGCCAGGGGTGACCGCGTCATCATCTATATGGCGATGGTGCCGGAAGCCGTGGTGGCGATGCTGGCCTGCGCGCGCATCGGCGCGGTGCATTCCGTTGTTTTCGGCGGGTTTGCCGCCCACGAGCTGGCCACGCGCATCGACGATGCCAAGCCGGTGATGATCATTGCCACCTCCTGCGGCCTCGAACCGGGCCGGGTGGTGGCCTACAAGCCGATGCTGGACAAGGCCATCGAGCAGGCGGCGCACAAGGTTACCTCCTGCCTCATTCTCGTGCGTCCGCAACAGCCGCACGAGCTGGTGGCCGGGCGCGATGTCGACTACGCCGCAGCTGTCGCTGCCGCCAGCGGGCGGAAAGTCCCCTGCGCGCGCGTCAAGGCAACGGACCCGCTTTATATCCTCTATACCTCGGGCACCACCGGCCAGCCCAAGGGCGTGGTGCGCGACAATGGCGGCCATCTCGTTGCGCTGGCATGGTCGATGGGCGCGGTCTACGACACGGCTGCGGGCGAGGTGTTCTGGGCTGCCTCCGATATCGGCTGGGCGGTCGGTCACTCCTACATCGCCTATGCGCCGCTGTTCATCGGCGCGACAAGCGTCCTGTTCGAAGGCAAGCCGGTGGGAACACCCGATGCCGGCACATTCTGGCGGGTGATTGCCGACCATAAGGTCAAGGTGCTGTTCACCGCGCCGACAGCGTTCCGCGCCATCAAGAAGGAAGATCCGAAGGGCGAGTTCATCGGCAAATATGATTTGTCCTCGCTGCAATATCTGTTTCTGGCAGGCGAGCGGGCGGATACGGATACAATCAAATGGGCCGAGGAAAAGCTTGGCGTTCCCGTCATCGACCATTGGTGGCAGACGGAGAGCGGCTGGCCCATGGCGGCCAATCCGGCGGGTCTCGGCATGCTGCCGGTCAAGTACGGGTCGCCGACCGTGCCCATGCCCGGCTATGACGTGCAGGTGCTCGATGACGCCGGGCACCCGGTCAAGCGCGGCGAGCTGGGCAATATCGTGGTCAAGCTGCCTTTGCCGCCCGCCTGCCTGCCGACGCTGTGGAACGCCGACCAGCGGTTCCGCGAGGCCTATATGGCGGAATTCCCCGGCTATTACAAAACCGCCGATGCGGGGATCATCGATGAAGACGGCTATATCTACATCATGAGCCGGACCGACGACATCATCAATGTCGCCGGACACCGCCTGTCGACGGGGTCGATGGAGGAGGTGCTGTCAAGCCATCCGGATGTGGCGGAATGCGCGGTTATCGGCATTGCGGACCATCTGAAGGGCCAGGTTCCCTGCGGTTTCATCGTGCTCAAATCGGGTGTTACCCGTGCGGCGGCGGATATCGAGCAGGAATGCGTCGCCCTGATCCGTGACCGGATCGGCCCGGTTGCGGCCTTCAAGATCGCGGTGACGGCCAAGCGGTTGCCGAAAACCCGGTCCGGCAAGATCCTGCGCGGGACGATGCAGAAGATTGCCGATCAGGAGCCGTGGAACATGCCGGCCACCATCGACGACCCCGCCATCCTCGACGAGATCAAGGCCGTACTCAACGCCAGGGGTATCGGCATTCCCGCCGGTTGACCGCCCCCCAAACGATCCTGTTCCGGCCAAATCCATGCCCGCATCTTTCTCGCCCCTGCTGACAGGCTCCTGACAGAAGGTTGTCAGGAGGGGTGTGCGATAGTGTCTTCGTAAGCAAAGGAGACAGGGTCATGAATATGGTTGATTTTGGAATCGTCGGAACGGTCAGGCGCCTGTGGTCGCGGTATGCACATCTGCGTGACGAAATGCGGACTGAACGCTCCGTCAGCGCACTCCCGGACTATCTGCTGAAGGACATCGGCTGGCCCGATGCCTATGCGGAACGTCTGGCACGGCGCAATTCAATGAAGGACGCCGCCGGCAGCGAAAATGCCGGCGCCGTTCGCCAATCCGGCCGTTCGCGGCGTCCGGCCCATGCGGTAACCGGAAAAACAAGCCAAAACGGACATTTCAAGCTAGAATACTGATCAGTGACGCCGAAAGGGAGCATCGCGATGGACCAGAAAAAGACAATCGGCCTCGTATTCATCGATGAGTTTGCCGATTGGGAGTTCGGTCTGCTTTCCGGATCAGCTGTCGAATGGTTTGGTGCGCGGGCGGTTGCTCTGGCCCCGACGGCGGGTCCCCTCAGGTCCATTGGCGGATTGCATCTCGTGCCGGATCGCGGACTTGATCCGCAGGAGAACGCGGATCTGGATGCGGTTGCGGTGATCGGCGCCAACACCTGGCCGTCGGAAGATGCTCCTGACATTGCATCCCTGCTGCATTCGGTTTTGTCACGCGGCGGCATTGTGGGCGGCATCTGCGGCGGGACGCTGGCTCTTGCCCGGGCGGGTGTCTTCGAAGGGCGCAGACACACCAGCAACGGTGCGGGCTGGATACAGTCCCAGATCGGCGACTATGCCGGTTCCTCCCTGTATCAGGACGTGCCGCATGCGGTGCGCGACGCGCAGATTGTCAGCGCGGCCGGATCGGCGCCGGGCACTTTTGCCACGGAATTTCTCGAAGCGTTCCTGCCGGAGCAGGCGGGGCAGATTGCCGGGATGCGCAGCTTTATTGCGCGCGAGTACCAGGCAGGCTTGAAGGATTAAGCAGCATGCGACGTGCAGATCGTCTCTTTCAGATCGTACAGAAACTCCGGGGCGGGCGGCTGGTTACCGCGCGCCAGCTGGCGGAAAAGCTCGAAGTGTCCGAGCGCACCATCTATCGCGATATTGCCGACCTCCAGTCCACCGGCGTGCCGATCGACGGCGAGGCGGGGGTGGGCTATATCCTGCGGGAAGGCTTTGACCTGCCGCCGCTGATGTTCACGCGCGACGAGGTGGTCGCGCTGGTTGCCGGCGCCCGGCTGATAACGGCCTGGGGCGGTGCCTCCATGGCGCGTGCAGCGGAAGAAGCCATCATCAAGATCGGGGCTGTTCTGCCCAAGGATGATCGCCCGCGCATTGCCAACACGCATATTCATTCGTCCGGAACCAATATCAGCAGCCATGACCGGGCGATGATCGATCTTGCCGAGAATGCGGCGGACCAGTGCCAGGTGCTGTCGGTGGCCTACAAGGACATGGACGGCAAGGAAAGCATGCGGGACATCAGGCCGCTCGGACTGTGGTTCTGGGGCAAGGTCTGGACCGTCATCAGCTGGTGCGAATTGCGCAATGATTTCCGCACGTTCCGCATCGACCGAATCACCAGGGCCGAGAAGGCCCAGCGCATCTTCCGGCAGGAGCGCGGCAAGACGCTGGCCGATTTCTATCGGCGGATGGAACTCAGCGAAGCGCCCGATGCCAAGAAGGCGTCTTAAACAGCTGTCTGGCCCGTCATGAGCGAGGCGGCAAAATCCTCCCGGTTCAAGGCAAAGTATCTGTATGGGGCGCCGTCGTGCGTGGCTGTGAGGCCGATCTTTTGCGCCACGCGAATGGACGCCGCATTGTCCGGATGGATTGCGGCAACGATGCGCTTGATGCCAGCCTGCCCGAAGGCGTGCACGACGAGCGGCCGGGCAGCCTCCGTCGCATAGCCCTTGCCCCAGGCGTGGCGATTGAGCCGCCAGCCGATTTCAATGTCCGGCCCCACCGCATCGTCCGGGATCAGCAGGACCCAGCCGAGAAACCGTTGCGGCCGGTCGCGCGCAAAGATCGACCAATAACCGAGATCCGGGCCGAAATCCGCCTCCATGCGCGCGGTGATGAAACGGCGATGCGCATCGGGATTCGTCCAGGGCCCCGGTATGAACCGGGTCACCTCCGGATCGCGGTCCATGGCCATGCAGTCTTCCAGATCAGCCACGGTGCGCGGGCGCAGGAAAAGCCGTTCCGTCTCGAATGTCGGCAGCAAGGCTGTATCTCCCGTAAAAGAAAAAAGCTCCACCGGAGGGGGAGCTTTCTCGATTCAGGGACTACCCGTCAAGGCAATCAAATGGCTTATTCTTCCTCGTCTTCGTCCGTATTGCGGCCCTTGAGCGAGGAAAGCTTGGCGAAAACCTTGTCCGCATCGAGCTCTTCGTCCTCTTCGCGGACGGCTGGCTGGATATCCAGGTTTTCCGTGGCCGATGCCGGCAGCAATGTATCGCCGCCTTCGCCGGGCTGGACCGGGCGGTTGCGGGAAGAACGCTCGACCTCGAGGTCAAGGTCGATCTGCGAGCACAGGCCGAGGGTGACAGGGTCCATCGGCTGGAGATTGTTGGAATTCCAGTGGGTGCGGTTGCGGATCTGCTCGATGGTCGACTTCGTTGTGCCGATGAGGCGCGAAACCTGCGCATCCTTCAGTTCCGGATGGTTGCGCACCAGCCACAGGATGGCGTTGGGACGATCCTGGCGCTTGGACAGCGGCGTGTAGCGCGGTCCCTTGCGCTTGGCTTCCGGCACGCGCACCTTCGGCTCGAGAATCTTCAATTTGTGATTGATGTCGGCTTCGCCCCTGGCGATTTCCTCACGCGACAGCTGGCCGGTCATCAGCGGATCCAGTCCCTTGATGCCCTGGGCGGATTCACCGTCGGCAATCGCTTTCACCTCAAGCGGGTGCAGTTTGCAGAAGGCGGCAATCTGGTCAAAAGACAGAGCGGTATTGTCGACAAGCCAGACGGCCGTTGCCTTTGGCATGAGAAGCTGGGTGGCCATTGAATATAGTCCTCTCGTTCGTCCGCTCCGGTGAGGCGGGACGTGGGTTCAACCACAATTTCCGGGAATTCGAGGCGTTATATAGCGGTAAATTCTCGATTGGGCAAGAATCGGTTTTCGTAGCAACCGAATGCAATTACCGGTTTCACCAAACTGTCATGAAATTGTCATGCCGCTGCAACGCCCGCGGGCAACTGATCCCTTGTAAACAAGAGGAGATTCAACAATGCCGCGCAAAACCCTTTGCATCGGACTGTGGACCGCCCTGGTCGCTTCCATCGCCCTGCCAGCCGCTGCCGAACCGGTTTTCAACCGGATCGCCAGCTTCCCGGTTGCTGACAATCTACCCAAGGATGCAGACACGTCAAAGCCGACATCGTCGGAAATCATCACGGCCTCGGAAGATGGCAAGACGCTGGTCTATTCCGACAGCCCCTATGGCGCCATCGGCTTCATCGATATCAGCGATGCCGCCAGGCCCAAGGCCGCCGGCCTGCTCAAGGTCGAAGGTGAGCCAACCTCCGTTGCGGTTGCCGGCGCCATGGTGCTGGCGGCGGTCAACACCTCCAAGGATCACAAGAATCCCTCCGGCCGGCTTGACGTGATCGACCTTGCATCGCGCACGGTGCTGACGAGCTGCGATCTCGGCGGTCAGCCGGACTCGGTCGCCGTCTCGCCCGACAGGACCTTTGCCGCCGTTGCCATCGAAAACGAGCGCGACGAAAAACTCAATGATGGCGAGCTGCCGCAGCTTCCCTCCGGCGATCTCAAGATTTTCTCGTTGAAGAACGGCGCGCCCGATTGCACGAGCATGAAGACCGTCGTTCTGACCGGCCTTGCCGACATCGCCCCGGAGGATGCCGAGCCGGAATTCGTGTCGATCAACGCGAACAACCAGATCGCCGTCACCCTGCAGGAAAACAACCATATCGCGATCATCGATGCGGCCAGCGGCAAGATCACCTCGCATTTCTCCGCCGGCACGGTCGATCTCGACAAGATCGACGTCAAGAACGACGGCGCGCTGAAGTTCGACGGCAGCATGAAGGGTGTCCTGCGCGAGCCGGATACCGTGAAATGGCTTGGCAATGACCGCATTCTCACAGCCAATGAAGGCGACTACAAGGGCGGTTCGCGCAGCTTCACGATCTTCTCCACGGACGGCAAGGTTCTCTATGAATCCGGCCCCTCGCTGGAACACAGGATTGCGGCAGCCGGTCACTATCCCGACAAACGCAACAAGAAGGGCGTGGAACTCGAAGGCGCCGAAGTCGCGCAGTATGGCGACACCAACTACATCTTCGTTGCCAGCGAGCGCGGTTCCGTCGTCGGCGTCCACAAGGATACCGGCAAGGACCCGGAATTCGTGCAGCTGCTGCCATCGGGCATCGCCCCGGAAGGCATTCTTGCCATTCCCTCGCGCAACCTGTTCGTCACCGCCAATGAATCCGATCTGGTTGCGGATGGCGGCGCGCGCTCCCATGTCATGATCTATGAGCTGAAGGACCAGGAACCGGCCTATCCGAAGATCGTGTCGGTGTCGAAGGATGATGGCACGCCGCTGGGCTGGGGTGCCCTGTCGGGCCTGGTCGCAGACCTGAAGGAGCCGGGCAAGCTCTATGCGGTCTCGGACTCGTTCTATTCCGCCGCGCCCACCATCTTCACCATCGATGCCAAGCAGACACCGGCAAAGATCACCCGGGCGCTGGTGGTCACGCGCGGCGGCCAGCCGGCCCAGAAGCTCGATCTCGAGGGCATCACCACCGATGGCGCGGGCGGCTTCTGGCTCGCCAATGAGGGCGACCAGTCCAAGCTGGTGCCGCATGCGATCTTCAACGTCAACGAGAAGGGCGAGATCAAGAAGGAAATCGCGCTTCCCGAGGAGCTGCTGCCGCATCAGACCCGTTTCGGGCTGGAAGGGATCACCCGCGTCGGCGAAGGCGATGCCACCGTTCTGTGGATGGCCGTGCAGCGGGAATGGAAGGATGACGAAAAAGGCTTCGTCAAGCTCCTGAGCTACAATGTCAAGGACAAGAGCTGGGGTGCCGTCTCCTATCCGCTGGACAAGAAGAGCGGTGACGGCTGGGTCGGTCTTTCCGAAATCACCGCCCATGACGGCCAGCTCTACATTGTCGAACGCGACAATCTGATCGGTGACAAGGCGGTCAACAAGAAGCTCTATCGCGTGGCGCTGGACGGCTTGAAACCGGCAAAGCTCGGTGAAAAGCTGCCGGTCGTCGAGAAGACGCTGGCACGCGACTTCATCGCCGACCTGAAGAGCACCAATGGTTATGTCGTCGACAAGCTGGAAGGCTTTACCGTCGACGTCGCCGGCAATGGCTTTGCGGTCACCGATAATGACGGCGTCGACGGCTCGTCCGGCGAAACGCTGTTCTTCGGCATCGGCAAGGTCAGCGCGGCAAACTGAGCCGTTCGCAACGTTTGCAGGAGGCCGCGCTTGCTGCGCGGCCTTTTGCTTGAGGCATGTCAGCTGACGTCGAGAACGATCTTGCCGACATGCTTGCCTTCTTCCATGCGCTCATGCGCGCGCCACGCCTCGTGGAACGGATAGACCATGTCGATGACCGGGGCGACGCGGCGCTGCACCAAGAGAGGCCAGACTTTCAGCTCCAGTTCCCGGGCAATACCGGCCTTGAACTCGACCGGCCGTGCCCGCAGGGTCGATCCCGTATGGGTCAGCCGCTTGATCATGATTTTGGATATGTCGACCGTGACCTTCGCGCCATTGAGATGGGCGATCTGCACGATCCGCCCGTCGATGGCGGCAGCATCGTAATTGCGCCCGGTATAATCGCCGCCGACCATATCGAGCGTCAGGTTGACGCCCTTGCCGCCGGTGGCCTCCTTCACCGCATCGACAAAATCATGCGTGCGGTAGTTGATCGCCCGGTCGGCGCCAAGCTTCAGGCAGGCTTCGCATTTGTCGTCGGAACCGGCCGTGGTGATGACATAGGCGCCGAACGCGCTGGCAAGCTGGATCGCCGTGGTGCCGATGCCGGATGTGCCGCCATGCACGAGGAATGTCTCGCCGCTCTTCAGGCCGCCCCGTTCGAACACATTGTGCCAGACGGTGAAGAAGGTCTCGGGCAGGGCGGCGGCTTCGATGAACCCGTATCCCGCCGGGATCGGCAGGGCCGTGGTCTCGTGCACGGTGCAATACTGCGCATAGCCGCCGCCTGCCACCAGTGCCGTCACCCGGTCGCCCACACGGAAGCGCGTAACGCCGCTGCCCACGGCAACGACGTCGCCGGCAATTTCAAGGCCGGGAATGTCCGATG